>CADCPJ010000179.1 GCA_902803245.1 uncultured Lachnospiraceae bacterium
CGGGGCGGACAAGACGCGGAGCGTCTCTGAACGCCCACAATGAGGGACGCAAAGCGTCCCGAATGCTGGGGGTGCTGAATAGTTACCGGAAATTTAAGAAAAACCGGACGATTCGGGGTTCCATCTTTGCACAATATCATGTACAATCGTTTTATCGGTCTCCACGCCGTGATCTTCGGCGTGGACATTTCTTTTTATACATAAATGTACGACTGCCATCGCGCGGCTTGGAATACTGTTTTGCGGCTTGGAATACTGTTTTGCGGCTTGGAATGCTGTTTTGCAGCTTGGAATGCTGTTTTGCGGCTTGGAATACTGTTTTGCAGCTTGGAATGCTGTTTTTGTAACTTGGAACATGATTTCGTTCGCTAAAGAATTCTGTTTCGTCAAATGGCAGATTCTGGCGCGAAAACGGAACTCTAAAGGGCAGATGTATGGTCAGTAATTTGGATGTGAACCTCTATGACGACAGCCAGCTGCATATGATGGAGCAGGCCCTGGTGCCGTTTGCCGTCTTTCGGTTTAGCAATGGAAAGGTCACTGCGCTTGCCGTGTCCCAGGGATTCGTGGACCTCTTCGGATTTCTGAACAAGGGAGAGGCGTATGAGTCGCTGAACAGGAACATCTTTAACCATATCTTTTCGGAAGATGCCCCGGTGCTTGCGGCGTCCATCAGGCGCTTCCGGAATGAAGGAGGGCTCCTTGATATCGTCTACCGCTGCATCATCCGGGGGGAGACGAGGACGATCCACGCCCAGGGCAGGCACATCCTGGAGAACCAGGATGAGAAGATCGCCGCGCTCTGGTATGCGGACGAAGGGGTCTATGTGGATGGGAAAGCGTCTCTCACTGCGGAATCCATTCAGGCCTCGGTTCAGGAGAACAACGTCTATCAGGCCACAAATTATGACTTCCTGACCGGACTTCCGTCGATGACCCATTTTTTCCGGCTCGCGACGACCGGGAGGGAGACTCTCCGGGCGAATGGAAAAGAGACCGCCATACTGTTCATTGATTTAAACGGAATGAAGCACTACAACCACCGCTACGGATTTGCCGAGGGGGACCGGATGATCCGCCTCTTTGGCGAACTCCTGACGAAGTTCTTCGGGAAAATGAACTGCAGCCGGTTCGGGCAGGACCATTTTGCGGCATTTACTGCAGCGGAGGGGCTGGAAGGAACTCTTAAGGAACTCTTTCTTGAGAGCAGGAAGCTGGATGTAAAGAAACAGGTCAGCATCCGCGTCGGGATCTATCTGGACCCGAAGGACGAACTCGTGGACCCGAGTACGGCGTGCGACAGGGCGAAGATGGCCTGCGACGTGGACAAGAACCAGTTCGAGTCCCATTTCCGGTATTTCAACGGCGCGATGCTTGAGAGAACGGAGCGGCAGCAGTATATTCTCGACAATCTGAGCCGCGCGATCGGGGAGGGATGGATCCAGGTCTACTTCCAGCCGATCATACGCAGTGCGAACGGGAGGGTCAGCGACGAGGAGGCGCTCGCGAGGTGGATCGACCCGGAGAGAGGCTTTTTGTCCCCGGCGGATTTCATCCCGATTCTTGAGGACGCGAAGCTGATTTACCTGCTGGATCTCCACATCCTGGAACTGGTCCTCGACAAATTGAAGAAGCAGGAGGCGTCGGGGCTCTATGTGGTTCCCCAGTCCATCAACCTGTCAAGGACGGACTTCGACTCCTGCGACATCGTGTCGGAGATCGTAAAGCGCGTGGACGCCGCCGGGATCGACAGGAGCAGGATCAACATCGAGATCACGGAGAGCGTCGTCGGAAGCGACTTTGAGTTTATGAAAAAGCAGATCCAGCGCTTCCAGGAGCTCGGCTTCCCTGTCTGGATGGACGACTTCGGCAGCGGCTATTCCTCGCTCGATGTGCTGCAGAGCGTTCATTTTGACCTGATCAAGCTGGACATGAGATTCATGCAGCGCTTTGAGGAGAGCAGGGAGTGCCGGATTATCCTGACGGAGCTCATTAAGCTCGGCAGCGCGCTCGGCATAGACACGATCACGGAGGGCGTGGAGACCAAAGAGCAGGCGGATTTCCTCAGGGAAGTGGGGTGCACCAAGCTGCAGGGATACTACTTCACCAAGCCGATCTCCCTTGAGAACATCATGGAGAGATACAGGACGGGGACGGCGATCGGGTTTGAGAATCCCGAGGAGTCCGGGTACTATGAGGCAGTCGGAAGACTGAACCTTCACGATGTGTCCTCGGTGATCGTCGAGGGCTCAGAGTCCTTCAACTGGAATCTGAATTCCTTCCCGATGGCTGTCTTCGAGACCAGGGGAGAAGAGACGGTGATATCGCGCTTCAACAAGTCATTTTCGGATTTCGCGAAGCACTGTTTCCATAAAAATGAAGTGACGGAGAAGATGGATCTCATGGATCTCGGCGTGCAGCCGGATTCCGCGTACTTAAAAGCCCTCAGGCAGTGCATTGAGAGCGGAGGATACGCCGTCACGGATGACCCGCTGCCGACGGGATTCGTCGTTCACTCCTATACGAGGAGAGTCGCCGTGAACCCGATTGACGGCACGATCGCCAGCGCCGGAGTGGTCCTCGGCGTGACGAATGAGCAGACGAAAGGAAAGGAACTCCATGTCGGGGTTTCACGGATGGACGGGGAGTGAGCTTACGGGCGGCAGAGACGAAGAGAATGCGGGTATAACAAAAAAGCAGATAACAGATAAAGCTGATAAAAGACAAAAACAGTTACAGAATAAGGACAAAGCCGACAAAGATAACAGACAAAAGCCGACAAACATAACAGACAAAGCTGACAAACATAACAGACAAAAGCCGACAAACATAACAGACAAAGCAGATAAAAGAGAGGAAGGGCGGATGCCCTTCCTCTTTTTTTACATCCCTGCAGCAGGTTCTGCTTAATGTTTGCTCAGAGCTTCGAGAAGCTTACCCATATCCGGCGGAAGGAGAACCGGCTCCCCCGTCGCCTTGATCGCATTAGCCACGTCCTTCAGGCCGTTGCCCGTGACGATGGAGACGACGCTTGCGCTCTTCTCGATGAGGCCTTCCTCGAGAGCCTTCTTAAGGCCGGCTGTCCCGGTGGCGCCTGCCGGCTCCGCGAAGATGCCCTGGGTGCGGCCGAGGAGGCGCATCGCGGCGAGAATCTCCTCGTCGGAGACGTTGACGATCACACCTTCTGACTCCTCGATGGCCTTTAAGGCCTTGACCGGGTTTCTCGGCACACCGACGGCGATCGAGTCCGCAAGCGTGTTTTCTTCCTGAGGCTTCCAGTCCATCGTGTGGATGTACGCGGCTGCGTTGATCGGGCAGCAGCCGGAGGCCTGGACGGAGATGAGGCGCGGGAGGCGGCTGATGAAGCCCGCCGCGTAGAGGTCCTTGAAGCCCTTCCAGACGCCGGCGATGGTGCACCCGTCCCCGACGGAGACGGCGACGTAGTCCGGAACCTTGAAATGAAGCTGTTCAGCGATCTCAAGGGACACCGTCTTCTTCCCTTCCATCAGGTAGGGATTGATGGCCGCGTTCCGGTTGTACCAGCCGAAGTGGTCGATGGCCTCGGCGGAGAGGCGGAACGTGTCCTCATAGCTTCCGTCGACGAGGATCACCTTGGCCCCGAACATCTGCAGCTGGGCGACTTTCCCCTTCGGCGCGCGGGACGGCACGAAGATAAATGTCCTCATGCCCGCCGCGGCGGCGTTCCCCGCCAGGGAGCTGGCCGCATTTCCGGTGGACGAGCAGGCGATGATGTGCTTGCCTGCTTCCTCCGCCTTCACTACGGCCATCGCCGAGGCGCGGTCTTTGAGGGAGGCTGTCGGGTTCTGGCCGTCGTCCTTGATCCACATAGGTCCCGTAAGACCTATGGCTTCTGCCAGGCGTCCCGCACTGTATAATGGAGAATTTCCGACCCGGAGGCGGGGAGTCCTGCCGATTCCCTCCACCGGTAGAAATTCCATATATCGCCACATCGTGGATTCCGTGCGGTCCATGAGCTCATATTTCGTGAGCTTCGACCGGATGTAGTCGTAGTCGTATTCGATGTCGAGGATGCCGCCGCACTCCGGGCAGACGGTGATATCCGGAGTCGCCTCCGTCACGTGCCCGCATAGGGTGCATCTCGCACCTGTGATCTGCCTGATCTTCATATTTGTTTTTACTCCTTGCGCAATATGCCGGTCACAGCTTCCGGATGAGCCCGACCTCTTCGTTGAACTCACGGATCATATCGTCCACCTTCGCGGCAGCGGCTTTCGCCGTATCCCAGGTGTTCTTCTGATCGTACCAGAGGGCGTTCAGCTCCTCGCTGGTCTTGCCCTGCTGTTCAACCCATGTGTAGTACTTGAGGTTGTGGACGCGTTTTCTCTCCGGGTATGTGAGCTCGAGCATATTGTCGGTCTTCTCGGAGAGGATGTGGGTGTGGAAATCGATGGCGGCCATCTCGCGGGTGTAAGCCCCGTCCGCATCCTGCAGTTCCTTCACCCTGGAGCTGTACATCGAGGCGGAGTCCGTCATGACCGAGGCGACGACGTCGTGCTCCGTGAGCTCGTAGTACTTCGCCATCTTGATCGCGGAGAGCATGTTGGCGATGCCGCTGATGCCGAAGAGATGGAGGTTTGCGATCGTCTCCTCCGGCACGCCGACGCTTCTTAAGTAAGCCTGCCCTTCCGGCTCATTAAAGAGGCGGAGAACCTTCTGGGAGTCCTCGTCGTCGATGTCGACCACAAGGTCGGTGTTCTTCACGTTGTGGATCCACGGCACGTGCTTGTCGCCGATCCCCTCGATGCGGTGCGAACCGAAGCCGTTGTCAAGGAGGGTGGGGCACTGGAGCGCCTCGGCCACGCCGAGCTTTGCGCCCGGAAGCACGTCCTTGATGCGGTCGCCCGAAGCCATGGTCCCTGCGGAGCCGGAGGTGAAGATCGCGCCGAAGAAGCGGTCGCCTTCGCCCTTCATGTCCTCAAATGCCTCGAGAATCGCATTTCCGGTGACATTGTAGTGCCACATGTAGTTGCCCATCTCCTCGAACTGGTTGAAGATCATGCAGTCCGCGCGCTGCTTGAGCTCATTTGTCTTATCGAAGATCTCCTTCACGTTGGACTCCGAGCCCGGGGTCGCGATGATCTCACTTGCGATGGTATGAAGCCACTCGAACCTCTCGCGGCTCACTCCCTCCGGGAGGATCGCGATGGAGTAGCAGCCGAGGAGCTTGGAGTTAAATGCCCCGCCTCTGCAGTAGTTGCCGGTGGACGGCCACACCGCCTTGTGATAGGAGGAGTCGAACTGCCCGGTGACGAGCGGCGGGACGAGGCATCCGAAGGAAGCTCCGACCTTGTGGCAGCCCGTCGGGAAGTACTTGCCCGCCATGAGCAGGATCTTCGCCTTCACGCCGGTGAGCTCTGTCGGGAGCACGATGTAATTGGGACGGCCGAAGAGCCCGCCGAACTCCTTGGGCTCATTTTTCCACGTCACGCGGAACAGATTGAGAGGATTGACGTCCCAAAGTCCCACCTGCGTCAGCTTCTCCCGGATCTTCTCCGGAATCCGCTCCGGATGCTGCATCTCCTCGATTGTGGGGATAATGATGTTCTGCTCGCGCGCCCTCTCGATATTGTGCGCGCGCCCTTCCTTGTGAATGGTCAGATCAATCATAGGGTTCTTCCTCCGTCATGTTTGTCCTCGCCGGCGCACACAGGGGTTCCGCCGGCTTTCGCTCATTATGATGCCGCTGCTATGCAGCTGCAGTGTACTGCCCAAAACGCACAAAAACAGCGCCATTTTGAGAAATACTGTGGTCAAAGTGTAGCACCATTTCCGGGGAAATGCAACTCATGTACTGATAAAATGTAAGCATGCCTTAAAGTTTTTCAGACCCTATTGATTTTTGCCTTCCAAGTGCTATGATGGAGGTAGTTTTGAGCATTTTTTACAGAAAAATGAACCCGCTGACGGTCGCATAACGGGCACCCTGAATTGAACGGAGGATACGGTGATGGATCTGAATTATGAGGCAATACGGGCAGCTGCGGAACGCTACAAGGAGGACATGGTCGCTTTCTTAAGGGAAATGATCTCCCACCCGAGCGAGAGCTGTGAGGAGGAAGCGGTCGTCCGGTGCATCGAGCGCGAAATGAAGAAGCTCGGATACGACAAGGTCGAGGTGGACGGCCTCGGAAACGTCATCGGATGGCTGGGGGACGGCGATAAGATCATTGCCATTGACTCCCACATCGACACGGTCGGCATCGGCAACATCGAAAACTGGACCGACGACCCCTACAAGGGCTATGAGACCGACGAGATCATCTACGGCCGCGGCGGCTCCGACCAGGAGGGCGGCATGGCGTCGGCGGTCTACGGGGCGAGGATCATGAAGGATCTTGGAATCATCCCCGAGGGCTACAGGCTGATGATTGTGGGCTCCGTCATGGAGGAGGACTGCGACGGGCTGTGCTGGCAGTACATCGTGAATAAGGACGGGATACGTCCGGAGTTCGTCATTTCCACAGAGCCGACCGACGGCGGGATCTACAGAGGCCACAGAGGCCGCATGGAGATCCGCGTGGACGTCCACGGGATCAGCTGCCACGGCTCCGCGCCCGAGCGCGGCGACAACGCGATCTACAAGATGGCGGACATCATCGCCGACATCCGCGCCCTCAACAACAACGGCTGTTCCGAGAGCACGGAGATCAAGGGACTTGTAAAGATGCTCGACCCGAAGTACAACCCGGAGCACTATGAGGACGCGCGGTTCCTCGGCCGCGGCACCTGCACCGTCTCCCAGATCTTCTACACATCCCCGAGCCGCTGCGCGGTGGCCGACAGCTGCGCCATTTCCGTCGACCGGAGAATGACGGCGGGCGAGACCTGGGACAGCTGCCTTGAGGAGATCCGGAACCTCCCGGCCGTGAAGAAGTAC
>CADCPJ010000180.1 GCA_902803245.1 uncultured Lachnospiraceae bacterium
AAGGTGTACTCCGCTCCGATCAGCTTCATATCGAGGCCTCTCTCCGTGATCTTCTGCTTGCAGATGCGGTACGCCTCCTTCTCGCGCTCGCGGTTTTCCTTTTCCCTGAGGTCGTCCTCCTCATCCGCCAGGCGGATCAGCGGTTTTAAGGGGGAGGTAATCTTCTCCTCCGGCATTTCCGTCGGTGTAATGACGACGGTCCCGTACTCAACTCCCCTGGCAGTCTCCACGATGACATGGTCGTGATAGTGGATTGTGTACTCGCCGGGGTCGAAGTAATAGACCTTGCCGACATTTTTAAAACGGACACCAATAATTTTAGGCATTACAATTCTCCTTGATTGCAGTCAGCATGAGCTCAACGGCGAGCTCGAAATTAACATTGGCCCCAAGGCGGACCCTGCAGCGTCCGATCGCCGCAACTGCCTCCTGAAGACCTTCATAGGAAGCGGATTTCGCCTGTTCACGAATCTCGCTTATTTCATTTGAAAAGATCAGCTGGTCGATCTCCTTCGTCGCTTTAAAGAGGAGCACGTCCCGGTACCACATGAGCATCAGGTCAAAGACGTCGTCGATCTTCGCCCGGTCCTCCTTCATGAGGCGGACGGCCTCGGCCATCGCGGCCGTGTCCATGCCTTTAAGCGCACGGATGAGGCCAAACGTCTTGGTTCTTCTTGCCTTAAAGCCCTCATCTTCCGCCGCATAGAGCGCCCGGCCGATGCTGCCCTGGGCGAAGGATGCGACCACGTGGGCCTCGTAATCGGGCAGATGCAGTTCCCTTCTTAAGTAGTCCTCCACTTCCCGGTCCCTCAAGGGAAGGAGTGAGAGCGTCACGCAGCGGGAATGGATCGTCGGGAGGATGAGCTCCGGATTCGAGGCAAGAAGCAATATGACCGCGTATCCGGGAGGCTCCTCGATCGTCTTTAAGAGCGCATTCTGGGCCTGCTCGTTCATCTTGTCCGCTTCCGGCACGATATAGATCTTGTACCTGCTCTCGTAAGGCAGAATCTCCACCGTCCGGACGAGCTGCTCGCGGATCTCGCCCACGGTAATCACGTTTGGCTTCTCGTGGGTCACATAGAGGATATCCGGATGATTGCGGTCTGCCGCCTTCCTGCATGAAAGGCACTCCATGCAGGCGTCCACGCCCGCGATCTCTTCGTCCTTAAGCTCCGCGCCTTCAGCCGCCTTCTTTTGAAGCTCCTCCGCCCGCAGCGATGCGCGCTCGCACAGGAGCGTCTCGGCAAATGCCTCCGCAATCGTGCGCTTCCCGCTCCCCTCGTCTCCCGTGATGAGGTAGGCATGCGCCGCGCGGCCGCATGCGGCGGCCGTCTGGAGATGGCGGATCACATCCCTGTGACCTAAGATGCTTCGGAAACCCTGAACTGCCATGCTGCTTACCTCAATTCATGCTGTCACACCGCTCCGGATCAAAACCTAACGAATTATTATATCATGTTTTTTAGGGGAATGGGATATTTTCTGCGCCATCAGATTATCGCACAGGTGGAACTGTCCCCTTTGTCACCTTCACCAGGATCCCCGTCCCCCCAACCGTCTGCACGCCGGTGACATTCATCCCGGACGCGTACAGGCTCCGGATTCTCCGGATCATCTCCCTTGAGAACACCTCTCCGGGGATGATGAGCGGCGAGTCCGGCGGATAGACGACGATGTACTCCCCGGAGATCCGCCCCTCCGCTTCTTCAAGGGAAATGGTCTCCGTCTCTTCGTCGCAGGCGCTGCCAAGAGGAATTGCCGTCTCAGGGAGCGGCAGATCCGGGGCGGGCGGTGCTTTCTCTCCCGCCTCCCCTTCCATCCCGGCGTCGATCTCAAAGAGGGCCTTCTTCAGGCGGTCAAAGCCCTCGTCCGTGTCGGCGGCCGAGGTCATGAGGAGGCAGTAATCCGGGCCGCTCATCTCCGCCTCCAGGTGATACCTGTCCCGAAGCCCGTCCATGAGAAATGGCCCCGTCCACGGGCGCGGGACGCGGATGAGCAGCTTTCCGGGATCCATCAAAGGAGGTTTCTCCCTCTCTTCCCCCTCCGGTCCCCGCCCGCAGGGCCCGCCCACGAGGCGAAGGTGGCACAGCTTGCGGGACAGCTCCTCCCGGAGGGCAAAGAGCCGCCTCACATACGCGTCGAAGTATCCCGCTCCCTCATCCTCTATCCCGTGTATGCAGCGCATGGCGGACGCCATCAGCAGGTAAGAGGGGCTTGATGTCTCGTAGACAGAGAGATACTGTCGAATTCCGGCAGCATCCACCCTCCCGGAGACATTGTGCAGCAAAGCCGTCTGTGTCAGGGCAGGAAGCGTCTTGTGAAGGCTCTGCACGACGAGGTCCGCCCCCTGCTTCACCGCCGAGACGGGGAATGCGGGATGAAAGGAAAAATGGGCCCCGTGGGCTTCATCCACAATGAGCAGCGCTCCCTTCTCATGGGCCGCGTCCGCCAGATATCGGACATCCTTCACCTCCCCTTCATAACTTGGAGAGGTAATAATCAGTGCATCAAAATCCCCGCTGCCCTCTGCCGCAGGATCCGTGTTCTCAAGAAACTTCAGCTTCAGGTCCCGCAGACAGGCTGCGTGGTAGACCGAGATGTGGCATCCCCTCTCCATGAGAAGCGTTCCGCCCTTCGGCACAGCAGCCGAGACAGCGGCAAGGATCGCCCCTGTGCTCCCGTTGACGGACAGATACGTCTCCCTCGTGCCGTAAAGCCGCGCGATCCTCTCCATCTCTTCAAGGAGGATCCCATGGGGATCGTGCAGGTTGTCAAAGCCTGAGATCTCCGTGATGTCGTAAGAAGCCGCGGCGTCAAGCACGGACGGCAGCTTGCCGGGCCTTCGCTTGTGTCCCGGCATGTGAAAGGGATAGGCATCCGACCGGGCATATGCCTCCAGTTTTTCTTCGAGTCTTGCCATGAGCTTTGTCCTTTAAGGCGGAATCACGCCGCTGTTCTCACCATGAGCTTTGCACCCCCGGTGGAATCATGCTACTATAGTGGTTATACCAGTTAACCTTCGCAATTGCCGAAGGCAATTGCCCAGATCAACTGCATATATGGAAAACGAAATGTTCTGCGTTAAAAAGGACAATTTCGTTAACGGCTGCAGTAAGAAATGAGTATATAGAACCACACGATACCGGCAAAGGAGAATCACAATCCCTTCATGGAGATCACGAGCTGTGCGAGCCGGAAAATG
>CADCPJ010000181.1 GCA_902803245.1 uncultured Lachnospiraceae bacterium
CACCGACCGAAGCGGAGCGTAGACCTCTGAACGCCCACAATGAGGGACGCAAAGCGTCCCGAATGCTGGGGGTGCTGAATAGTTACGAGAATTTATAGATACTGGTTTACTGCTATGGGCAGAATCGTTGACTACAATCTGACGGAGGAACTTGAGCACGGAATCTATGTGAGCTGCCTTGCAAGGGAGCTCGCGAGAGATCTTGCGCTCAGCGAAAGCGTCGTCCGTCAGCTTCAGATTGCGGGCATGCTGCACGATATCGGAAAGCTCCGCCTCACCAACTACCTCTACGGCAACGAGAAGATCGCTTCCCCCCTTGTCATTGAGGAAATGAAGTACGTGAGGATGCACCCGATGCTCTCCTATGAGATCTTAAGGGAGAGGAACTACAGCGGCTTCATCCTCGAGTCGGTCCGCTACCACCACGAGGACTACGACGGCAGCGGCTTTCCGGGCAACCTCGTGGGGGAGGAGATTCCGCTTGGCGCGAGGATCATACGCGTATGCGACGTCTTCGCCGCCCTCACCTCCGACCGGCCGTACAGAAAGCGGTTCGAGATCGGGGAGGCCATCAGCCTCATGATCGACGAGATCAACCACTTCGACATGCGGGTGTTTCTCGCGTTTGAGAGGGTGGTGCACCAGGTGGGGACCAGGTACCACGTCCGCCTCGCGGACAGCGACGCGGACCTTGTGAGACGCTACCAGGTGGACGAGGGCTTCCTTTCTGCGATGGCGGATTTCTACCAGGGGGCGTCTTAAGGCTGAACAGCTGCTTTTTTTAGCATATAGCATAAGAAAGACAATTTCGTTAACGACTATAAGAAGGAGACCAGGATATATGGCACTCATGAAAAAGCCGGTCACCGGCATGAAGGACATCCTGCCGGAGGAGATGGCGATCCGGAATTACTGCATACAGGTGATCCGGGAAACTTACGCCGGATTTGGTTTTTCCTCGATCGAGACGCCGGCTGTGGAGCACATCGAAAACCTTCTCTCGAAGCAGGGAGGCGAGAACGAGAAGCTCATTTTCAAGATTTTAAAGAGGGGGGAGAAGCTGGACTTAAGTCATGCCACCACGGAAGACGCGGTGACGGACAGCGGGCTTCGGTACGACCTCACTCTGCCCCTGTCGCGATATTATTCCGCTCACGCAAATGAGCTCCCCTCTCCCTTCAAGGCCCTGCAGATCGGAAATGTCTTCCGCGCAGACCGCCCGCAGAGGGGGAGATTCCGCCAGTTCACCCAGTGCGACATCGACATCCTGGGAGATGCGGGGTACTTAAGCGAGATCGACCTGATCCTCGCCACAACGACGGTTCTTCAGAAGCTTTCGTTTCACGGCTTCACGATCCGGATCAACGACAGGAGGCTCCTCCGCGAGAAGGCGAAAAGAGCGGGATTTATGGAGGAGGACTTCGAGAAGGTCTTCATCGTCCTCGACAAGATGGACAAGATCGGCATGGACGGCGTGAAGAGTGAGCTCCTTTTAAACTACCCGAAGGAGACGGTAGATGCCTATCTGGACGGCTTTTCCGGGCGCAGCGGGGAACTCCTTGATGAGGACATCGCGCTCATGAAGGAGGTCGGATCGCCCCTGCCGGAGATCATTTCCACGGTGGACGAGGTGAAGACGGCGGATTTCCGCGTCCTCTATGACCCGACCCTCGTCCGCGGCATGGGCTACTACACCGGCCCGATCTTCGAGATCGCCATGGACGAATACGGCGGCTCGGTCGGGGGCGGAGGCAGATACGACGAGATGATCGGAAAGTTTACCGGGCAGGCGACCCCCGCGGTGGGGTTCTCCATCGGCTTCGAGCGGATCATCATGCTGCTCCTCGAGAAGGGCTTTAAGATCCCCGGAAGCGCCGGCAAGACGGCGTTCCTCGTGGATAAGCGCATGGATGCCGGGAAGCTTGGCGGCATTTACCGCGAGGCGATGAAGCTGAGGGCTAACGGGAGCGTCGTGGACATCTCCCAGATGAAGAAGAACAAGAAGTTCCAGAAGGACCAGCTGGCGGAGCTCGGCTATACGGAAATCAGGGAGTTCTTCGCCGACTGACGGAGAAATGAGATGGCGGATTACAGGCACCCCCTGCATTCGGGACGCTTTGCGGTCTGCGCTCCGCGTCCTGTCCGCCCCGAAATCAAAGCGAAAACCATTTAAAAAACCGGCTCCTGGTCTGATTTTCGCCCTGATTTTAAGGGGTGCTGAACAGATAATATAATAATAGAGCACAGTACAATTGAGGAGTTGACAGTAATATGGCAGAATCAATGAAGGGGCTGAAGCGCACCTGCCGGTGCGCGGAAGTGACGGAAGAGATGATCGGACAGAGCGTGACGCTCATGGGCTGGGTCGCGAAGTGCAGAAACAAGGGAGGCATCGTATTTGTCGACCTCAGGGACCGCACTGGCATTGTCCAGATTGTCACGGAGTCCGAGGGAGCGGACACAAGATGGGGCGGCCTGAAGACGGAATCCGCGATCGCCGTGGTCGGAACCGTGGCGAAGAGAGGCGGGGCGGTCAATCCGAACTTGAAGACCGGGACCATCGAAGTGATTCCGAGTGAGCTCAGAATCCTCAGTACGTCCGATACGACGCCGTTCCTCATTCAGGACGGGATCGACACGAGAGAGGACCTGCGTCTCCGCTACCGCTATCTGGACCTCAGGCGCCCGGAGCTTCAGCACAGGATCGTGTTCCGCGCCCACGTGGTGCAGATGATCCGCGATTTCCTTACCGGGGAGGGCTTTCTTGACATAGAGACCCCGAACCTGATCGGGAGCACGCCGGAGGGCGCGAGAGACTATCTCGTCCCGAGCCGCGTCCACCCGGGCAGCTTCTATGCGCTTCCGCAGAGCCCCCAGCTCTTAAAACAGCTCCTTATGTGCTCCGGCTTTGACCGCTACTACCAGGTGGCGAGGTGCTTCCGCGACGAGGACCTCCGCGCGGACCGCCAGCCGGAATTTACCCAGGTGGATATGGAGCTCTCCTTTGTGGATCAGGACGATGTCATCGACGTCAATACAAGGCTCCTCACTTACCTGCTTGAGAAGATGCCGCCTGTCATGCGTGAGCTCTCCTTTAAGGAGGAACTGGTGCAGGGCATCGAGAGCGCCGCAAGGGACCTCGAGGCGAACGGCATCGGCAGGATCACGTGGCAGGACGCGATGGATCTCTACGGGTCCGACAAGCCGGATCTGAGATTTGACATGAAGATCACCGACGTCTCGGACGAAGTGAAGGACTGCGGCTTCTCCGTCTTCACCGGTGCGATCGAAGGCGGCGGCATGGTCAGGGGCTTAAATGCCAAAGGCCAGGGCGATATGCCGAGAAAGCGCATCGACAAGCTGACCGAGACGGCGAAGACTTACGGCGCCAAGGGTCTCGCCTACATCGCCCTAAAGAGTGACGGGGAGATAAAGAGCTCCTTCTCGAAGTTCCTGACGGAAGAGGAGCTTGGCGCCCTGATTAAAGCCATGGGAGGCGAGAAGGGAGACCTTCTTCTCTTTGCTGCGGACAGGTTCCGCGTCGTGTGCGCGTCCCTCGGAGCGCTGAGGCTCGAACTGGGAGAGGAGATGGGCCTCATCGATCCGTATGCCTTCCGCTTTGTCTGGGTCGTGGACTTTCCGCTCCTTGAGTGGTCCGATGAGGAGAACCGCTTCATGGCGATGCATCACCCCTTCACGATGCCGAATGAAGAGGACTGGAAGAACATCGACTCCGATCCGGGCTCTGTCCGGGCCGAGGCTTACGATATCGTGCTGAACGGCTGCGAGATGGGCGGCGGGTCCATCCGAATTCACATGGACGATGTCCAGGAGAAGATGCTCGAGGTGCTCGGATTTTCTCCCGAGAGGGCAAATGAGCAGTTCGGGTTCCTTCTTACGGCGTTCAAGTACGGAGTGCCGCCCCACGCCGGGCTGGCCTACGGGCTCGACCGCATGATCATGCTCTTTTCGGGAGCGGACTCCATCCGGGACGTCATCGCATTTCCGAAGGTGAAGGACGCCTCGGACCTGATGATGGGCGCTCCGTCGGCGGTGGATGAGAAGCAGCTTCACGAGCTCTCCCTCATCATTGCGGAAGCCAAAGATAAGTAAGCGGATTGTCCTCATGGGCGGGCAGTTTCGTTATAGGCAACATCGACATTTGGAATGATTTGAAATGGAAAAGACAGGAAGGTCTGATAACAGCACACAGAATAATGCGAAGAGGCAGGGCGAAAGAGGCCGGGCCTCTTTCGGGAGCTCTGACCGCGCGTGGCCCACTTTGAAGCTGCCTCCCTCCGGTACCGGGAGCGGAGAGACAGGGGAGACGGAACGGATGCCTTCTAAGCGGGAGGAGACGGAGAGAGAGCGCGGGGAGTCTCAAAGACCCCGCCGGGGTTCGAGTCCCCGGACAGGCAGGAGGGCGGGAGGCGCCGGAGACGGCAGCGGGAAAAGCGGCGCTCCGGGCCATAAGCCGAAGGCGAAAAGAGGGAGTCTGTCTCCTCAAAGGAGGAGAGTGAAAAAGGCGGATGCGGGACATGGAAGAAGATCCGGCGGCCGGAAGAAGAACGTTCCCGGCGAGAGCCGTGAGCAGGCGAGGGCGAGAAAGCTCCGTCTCCTCAAGCGGCGGCTGATTGCGGCGGGCGCGGTTCTCGTGGGAGTGATACTGTGGTACTGCCTCGTGGCGAACAGCTACAGGAGCCGCTTCCTCCCCCACACGTATATCAACGGATATGACGTGAGCCGCATGTCGGTCGCGGATGCGGAGGACATCCTGCGCAGAACGGTCGAGAACTATTCCCTCGAGCTTGCGTTCCGCGGAGGCGAGATGGATACCCTGACGAGCGAGGACGTGGATCTGACGTATGTGTCCAGCAATGAAGTGGAGAAGATCTTAAGCGGGCAGAACCGCGCCGGATGGATCCGGAATTTCTTCGGGGTGCACAGCAACTACAGCGTGAGCACCAGCTTCAAGTTCGACACGGACCGCATGCGCGCGTACCTCGAGGGGCTTCCGGCATTTCAGGCGGAGAACATCACGAAGCCAAAGAGCGCAGCCATCGTCAGGCTCAGCGACAACACGTTCCGCGTCGCGTCGGAAGTGGAAGGAAATGAGCCGAACGAGGACGCCGTCTTCGAGGCGGTCGACCACGCGATCAACGCCTCCGAGGCGAGGCTCAACCTGGCGGCCGTGGAGGGAGCCTATGTGGAACCGGAGCTAAGGATCGACGACGAGGATCTCAATTACACGGTCGAGCGGTTCAACAGCTTCGTGGACACGTCGATCACGATCAGGCGCAGGGACGGCAGCACCCGGACCTACGGCCGCGACGACTTCGTCGAGTGGGTGAGTCAGGACCCCGATACCGGAACCTGGTCCCTCCCGAAGGAACGCGTCTACACGAAGTGCTGGGGCATCATGCAGAACATCGCGGATGAGGACTACGACGCCCACACGGTGATCGAGTACGAATCCAGATTCAACGGCAAGGTTGTGCTTCCCTGTGCGACCTACGGCTACGCGATTGACGTCGAGAAAATGACGGATCTCATGAATGACGCCCTCTTAAACCGCGAGAGCCGGGAGATCGAGATGGTGAACTCCGTGAACGAGACCATCGACCCGAAGAACGGAGGCACCTACGTGGAAGTCGACGTCACCAACCAGCTCGTTACTTATTACAAGAACGGGGAGATCTATATCGAGACTCCCTGCGTCACCGGCAAGGAGAATGACCCCGAGAGAAGGACCCCTTCCGGAATTTACTCCATCCTCGACAAGCAGGAGGACACGGTTCTCGGATCGTTCACGGCGCCGGACCCGGGGCAGCGGTACGAGTCCCACGTGGACGTCTGGATGCCCTTCTTTGAGAGCTACGGCATGCACGACGCAAGCTGGAGGGAGAACTTCGGCGGAGGCTGGTACTGGGAGTACGGCTCCCACGGCTGCGTGAACCTCCCCCCGGACGATGCAAAGATGATCTTCAAGGACATCGAGATCTACACGCCGGTGATCGTGGTCAGAGAGGGCGACAACGCCCCCGAAGGCACGAAGCGAGGCAACACGACCTGGAATCCGCCCGACGGCGGGCTGCACTACTCCGAAGACGACTGACCTGAGCAAAGTGCGGACATGAGATGTATAAAAAGGGCTGCGGGATATTTACCCGCAGCCCTTTGCTATGGCGACCGGGTCCGGGATTCCTGAAAATGGAAACCCGCATAAGCTTTGTGCCCGGGTTGTTCGTACGATGACACGATGACACCTGCGCGAAACTGTCAATCCGGCGGTACCTGCGTGGAATAATCGCCCAAATACATCTGTGCGGAACCGCGCCCGGAATGATACTAGTTGACAAAAAGCGTGAGTAGCTTTACAATATTTTTGTCGTAAAGTAACAATTATGCGATGCCTCCAGGCGCAGAGGAGTGGATATTTTGCACACCTGGATCACCGCATATCTCTTTGGTGAACAGGGAGGTTAACATGAAAAAGTGGATTGCGACATTGCTTGCAGCAGCTATGGCGACAACGAGCCTTGCAGGAGCCGCGGTAAGTGCAAGCGCTGATGATCCGATCGAACTCGATGTCATCATCTGCCAGTACGGACCGAATACCAGCGACTGGTTCCTGGGCGACGGCATGGGAGGCAGCAGCTTCGTGGAGAAGTTTGAGGAAGCAAATCCGGACATCAAGCTGAACCTCGACGTGGTTTCCTGGAATGATGTCTACACGGAAGTGGATACCCGCATTGCAAATGACAACGCGCCGGATATCCTGAACATCGACGTCTTTGCGAACTATGCCAACGAGGGACTTCTCCTGCCGGTGAAAGACTACTGCCCGGAGGAACTCTATTCCGACTTCTTCCCCTCCTTCATCGAGCAGTCGGTCATCGACGACACCGTCTGGGCGGTTCCGGACCTGGCGTCTGCGCGCGCCCTCTTCTACAATGCGGACATCTTCGAAGAAGTGGGCATTGAGCCCCCGACAACCTGGGCGGAGCTCGAAGACGCCTGCCAGGCAATCATCGATTACTATGACGGCGAGATCTACCCCTGGGGCATCGACATGACGACGGATGAAGGCCAGGCTGCATTTGCCTATTACACATGGGGCAACGGCGGCGGCTTCGTCGACGAGGACGGAGAGTGGGCGCTGAACTCCGACGAGAATGTCGAGGCGATCAATTTCGCTCTTGGCCTCATCGAGAACGGATACACAAACCCGAACCCCGCGACGCAGACCCGCTATGACCTCCAGGATATGTTTGCCGCAGGAAAGCTCGCGATGGTCATCGCCCCGAACCAGCTTCCGACCTATGTCGCGGACAAGGAAGGCGCGATCAATATCGCGACAGCCGGGATTCCCGCAAATGAAGGCAAGACCGGCTCTTCCGTCGGCGTCATGGACCGCATCATGGCTTTCAAGGACGACAGCGCTCCCGATCAGGATGCGAGAAATGAAGCCATCGGCAGGTTCTTAAGCTTCTTCTATGACCCGGAGAATTACGTCGGCTGGGTCTCCATGGAAGGCTTCCTTCCCGCCGTGAACTCGGCAGTCGAATCCCTCGTCGCCGAAGATCCTTCTTTCGAGGCATGGCTCGATGTCCTTGGCAGCTGCCAGTTCTATCCGACGGCGAAAGCCGAGTGGGACCAGGTGAAACAGGGCGTCATCGCTGCCGAACAGAATGCATTGACCGGTGCGAGCATAGAGACCGAGCTCGATGCGCTTCAGGAGCAGATTGCAGGCTGAGAGGCCGCATAAGGCTATTCCCCCCGGATCGGACCCGTGTTTTGCACAGGTCCGGTCCTGTTATTATAGTTAAGAGGAATTCGCGATGAGAGAAAAGAAGAGATGGAATCTCATGCCCTATGTGTGGCTCCTGCCGAGCATTGCCCTCATATCGGTGTTCGTGGTGTTTCCGATTGCCATCGTGTTTAAGCTGTCCTTCAGCGAGATCTCCAAAGCCGGCGTGGTGGGAGAGTTCATCGGGCTGAGGAATTACACCGAGGCCGTGAATCTGCCCGCCTTTAAGACCGTGATGGCGAACACCTTCTGGTGGGTCATCTCGGTGGTGGGACTGTCGACGCTCTTCGGCTTCGCCATCGCCCTTGTGCTGAACGAGAAGTTTGCCGGAAGAAAGATCGCGCGCTCCATCCTGATCTTTCCCTGGGCCACTTCCCTCGTCATACAGGCATCGGTGTGGAACTACATCATCAAGTACGAGTACGGCAGTCTGAACAGCGTGCTGCTCAATCTGGGAATCATCAGGGAAGCCATAAACTGGAGATCGACCTACCAGATCGAGTTCGTCTGGGAGTGCGCCTGCGGCATTTTCGTCACGGTTCCCTTCGTCGCCTTCTGCGTCCTGTCGGGACTTCAGTCCATCGACAGGTCCCTCTATGAGTCGGCCACCGTGGACGGGGCGGGCTTTTTAAGCAAACTGATCCACATCACGCTCCCGCTCGTGCGCCCGGCCCTTTCGGTCAGCACGGTTCTCAACATTATCTATGTATTCAACTCCTTCCCGATCATTTTCACGATGACGAAGGGAGCGCCGGCAAATAAGACGGACACGATGATTACCTTCCTCTACATGCTGAGCTTCTACGACAGGAAGAAGGGCCCGGCCATCGCGCTGTCGGTCATCGGGTTCCTCATCCTCTGTCTGTGCGCGGGCATCTATATGGTGACCGTCATGAGAAAGGAGGACGCGGCATGAACAGTTCCTCCGGAAGAAGAGGGAATCTCATTTCCCTTATATTCATTATGGTCGGCCTTGCGCTCACCGTTCTTGTCATGGCGCTTCCCGCCTACACATTTACCGCGTCGGTCTACACGAAGAAGTCCTCCAACACCTTCGTCGGAGATGAGAAATACACTCAGGTCTTAAGCGAAGTGGAGGAGATCGCGGAAGGGTACCGCGCGCAGGGAATGGATGTGGAGATCTCCGAAAATGTCACCGAGCGCACCAACTCTAAGGGCGAGAAGACGTCGCTCGTCGCATTTTCCATCTCCGAGTCCTTTAAGAAGAGCATCCTGTCCTTTATATGCTCCGCCCTCCCGTCCGGCACGGTACTTGGCGTGATGCTGGTCCTCATGGCTTCCTCCCTGCTCCTGTCACTCCTGGGCTTTTTCGGCAGCCGGAATGAGACGGGCCGGAGCCTTAAGAGAAGACCGGCCGTCCTCCGCACCATCGCCTCGCTGTGCCTGCTCATCAGTACGCTCCTCGTGCCGGTGTTTGTCCTTATGAACAACTACCTCTTCTGGAGGAAGGTCAGCCTGTTCACAGGGGATCTCATCACGGAAGGCAGGGACGTCTTTTTTGCGAAGCTGGACGGCTTCCTCTTTGGCGGAAAGATGGGGGAGGGGATCGGGGACGCCCTGAAGAACCTGAACATGAGCTTTCACCCCATCGTCTTTTTGATGATCCTCACCCTCGCGGTCGCGGGAATTGCCTCCATCCAGCTGAGGTACGGGGCGATAAAGAAGAAGCTCCTCCGGGTGCTTCTCTATGCGTTTGTTGCCGTCGTGTGCGTCATCACGCTCTATCCCTACTACGTCATGCTGATCACGGCCTTCAGGTCCAACGCCGAGACGCTCGACATGTACTTCCTGCATCTTCTTCCGACTAAGTGGAGATGGAGCAATCTGAGCGATATTGTCAGCCGGGGCGTGCCGCGCTTTCTCCTTAACTCCCTCATGATCGCCGGCGGCGCGACCCTCCTCGCCATGCTCTGCGGGATTCCGGCGGCCTACGCGATGGCCCGCATGAATTTCAAGGGAAAGAAGTTCTTCCTCGGCTTCGTCATCATGAGCCAGATGTTCTCCCCGGTGGTGCTTCTGATCGGCATTTCCCAGCTCATGAACGCACTGCATTTAAATGACACGATCTTAGGGCTCGTGTTCATCAACGCCGCCTTCAACCAGGCCTTTGCCATCTGGCTGCTGCGGGGAACCTTCGTCGCCATCCCCTCGGAAATGGAGCAGGCTGCGAAGATCGACGGCTGCGGGACCATCGGCTCCCTCGTCCGCGTCCTTCTGCCCATGGCCGCACCCGGCATCGTGACGACGCTGATCTTCGTCTTCATCAATGCCTGGAATGAGTACACGATCTCGACGGTTCTCATTTCCACGGCGTCAAACCGCCCGATCACGGTGGGAATCACGCAGTTCTCTTCCTTCAACATGATCGAGTGGCAGTACCTCTTCGCGGCGTCGCTCCTCGCGACGATCCCGGTGGTGGCCCTCTTCATGGTCATCGAGAAGCACCTGACGAGCGGGCTCACGAGCGGAGGCGTGAAGGGCTGACGGCTGAGCGCTGATCGCTTACAAAGCTGATCGCTAAAGTGCTGACGGCTGAGCGCTGATCGCTTACAAAGCGATTGCAAACGCTTGTTCGGTGTGTTATAATCACCCCCGTCGCGCATCTTCCCGAAAAAAACGGGCAGGATGAGAATGCTTCGCCAAAGATGCGGAGCGGGTGCGCGGCCGGGGGTTTATTATTATGGCGAAAAAAGAAGTTTACGATGCCTCGAGCATCCAGGTGCTGGAGGGGCTGGAAGCTGTCCGCATGCGGCCGGGGATGTACATCGGCAGCACGTCGAGGAAAGGCCTCAACCACCTGATCTATGAGATCGTCGACAACGCGGTGGACGAGCACCTCGCCGGTTACTGCATGAACATCCGTGTGACGCTGGAGAAGAACGGCTCCTGCACGGTGTCCGACGACGGGCGCGGCGTCCCCGTGGGAATCCACGAGAAGGGAATGCCCGCGGAGCGGCTGGTCTATACGACCCTCCACGCCGGCGGCAAATTTGATAATGACGCGTACAAGACATCGGGCGGACTCCACGGAGTCGGCTCTTCGGTTGTAAATGCGCTCTCCACGGAGATGGACGTCATCATAAAGAGGGACGGCGCGATTCATCACGACCATTTCAGGAGGGGCGTGCCGGATCTCGAGCTGGTAGACGGACGCCTGCCGGTCCTCGGAAAGACGAAAGAGACGGGGACCACGGTGAATTTCATCCCGGATCCTGAGATCTTCGACGTCACCCGCTTCTCGGCGACCGAAGTAAAATCCCGCCTCCACGAGACGGCCTACCTCAACCCGGAGCTCACGATCTATTTCCGGGATCTGAGGAAGGATGAGGCCGAGGAGCTCGTGTTCCGCGAAAAGGACGGTATCATCGGATTTGTCCGTGATATCAATAAAAATGAAGAGACGGTCACGGAGCCTATCTTCATCTCCGGCGAGGATGAGGGAATCGACGTACAGATCGCGATCCAGTACGTCAATGAGTTCCATGAAAATGTCATGGGCTACTGCAACAACATCTACAACGCCGACGGCGGCACCCACCTCACCGGCTTCAAGACGGCCTTCACGCAGGTCATGAACTCCTATGCGAGGGAGATCGGCGTCCTCAAGGAGAAGGATCAGAACTTCACCGGGCCGGATATCCGAAACGGCATGACTGCCGTCATTTCCATCAAGCACCCGGATCCCCGCTTCGAGGGACAGACGAAGACGAAGCTGGACAACCCGGACGCGGCCAGGGTCGTGGCGAAGATCGTGGCGGACGAGGCGCCCCACTTCTTCGACCGGAATCTGGAGACGCTGAAAAACATTCTCTCCTGTGCGGAGAAATCCGCTAAGATCAGGAAGTCCGCCGAGAAGGTGAAGTCGAACCTGCTGACGAAGCAGAAGTTCGCATTTGACACGAACGGACAGCTCGCCAACTGCATCTTAAGGGACGCGTCAAAGTGCGAGATCTTCATCGTCGAGGGAGATTCTGCCGGCGGCAGCGCGAAGACGGCCAGGGACCGCAATTACCAGGCGATCCTCCCGATCCGCGGGAAGATCTTAAATGTCGAGAAGGCGAGTATCGATAAGGTGCTGGCAAACGCGGAGATCAAGACGATGATCACCTCTTTTGGATGCGGCTTCTCGGAGGGGTTCGGAAATGACTTCGACATCACGAAGCTCCGCTACGACAAGATCATCATCATGGCCGATGCGGACGTGGACGGCGCACACATCGGGACGCTGCTTCTTACGCTGTTCTACCGCTACATGCCGGAGCTCATCTATGAGGGGCACGTGTATGTGGCGATGCCGCCGCTCTACAAGGTGATTCCCGCGAAGGGCGAAGAGGAGTACCTCTACGATGACAAGGCTCTCGAGCAGTACCGGAAAAGGCATAAGGATAAGAAGTTCACGCTGCAGAGGTACAAGGGCCTCGGTGAGATGGATCCCGAGCAGCTCTGGGAGACGACGCTTAATCCGTAGACCCGCCGGCTGCGGCGCATCGAGATCGGGGACGCTTCGCTGAGCTCGGATATCACGGATGTGCTGATGGGGACGGATGTCCCGCCGCGGAAGGCGTTTATCTATGAGCACGCGAGGGATGCCGAGCTGGATGTGTGACGGCTTTTTGACTGGCCCGACGACTGGCCCGGCCAGGGGGCGGAGGATGATCTGCCTTTCGCAGGAGGGCTGTTTGGGAGGCGGCGCATGAATCTGTGCGTATATCTGCGCGTAAATCTGTATTGACGCAGCGTCAGACAGTTGTCCTCTCTTCCTTAGAGCGCTTTTTCGGCTCGTTGATATTTGATTTCAGGACGCTGCTAAAAGCAGTCGGCCGATGAGAAGGGGCTGAGAACTTTCCGTAAGGGATTCTTATTGCATGGCCCTATGGAGCTTCTCATCGGCCTCCTGACGCAGCGCCCTGAAATCGTCAACTCGCAGCGAAAAAGCTAATGCGTCAGAGAGGACAACTGTCTGCCGCTGCTGCAAGCGGCAAGTTTAAGCTATCAGACATGCGTCAAAGTGCTCAGAAAAGACATGCGGCAAGTGCTTCGAAAAGATATGCGCCAAAGTGCTTCGATCGATCGCTGCGGTATTTGACCTTCAACTTTTGGGAAGCAGCGGGGATTGGAGGAAACATCCTCTCTGACGAATTTGCTTTTTCTCATGAGATGGCGATTTTTCGGCGCTGCGTTAGGAGGCCGATGAGAAGCTCCATAGGGCCGTCCAACGAAAATCCCATAGGGAAAGCTCTCAGCCCCTTCTCATCGGCCGACTGCTCTTAGCAGCGGTGAAAAATCAAATACCATCGAATAGAAAAAGTTCTCTGAGGAAGAGAGGATGTTTCCTCCGATACACGCGTCACTTAAGAGCAGAACATATAACCGCCGCTTAAAGCCGTCATATAAAACCGCCACCAAACGGCAATCCACCCAAGCGTCACCAAACAGCGGTACTAAAGTGTACCCCTTGTCAAGGACATTTTTAAAAGCATAAAACCAAAACATAAAGCA
>CADCPJ010000182.1 GCA_902803245.1 uncultured Lachnospiraceae bacterium
GCCCTTTTAAGAAAGCAGGTGGGGGAGGGCTTTGCGTACTATCTCGGCACGGACTGCGGCGATACGCTCCTTAAAGCCCTGTGCGAAAAGATCCTCAAAGTCCGGCGCGGCGTCGCCCCGATGAAGATGGAAGAGGGAATTGCCGTGCAGCGCCTCTTCGGGGAGGCGGCGGAGTACCTCGTATTCCAGAATTACACGGACAAGGTGCAAAAACTGCCCCTTGTCTACAACAAACTGGACATCCTCTTCGGCTTCGAACCGGTGTCCGCCTTCGGCGCATTTGTTTTAAGAGTTCCAAAGAAAAAGTAAATCTATGAAAGGAGGACATTCATGCAGGCATTAGAAATCAAAAAGGATCTGTACTGGACAGGGGTCCTCGACCCCGACCTCAGAGTCTTTGACATCATCATGGAGACCAGGTATGGCACCTCTTACAACTCCTACCTGCTGAAGGGAAGCAAAAAGACGGCGCTCTTCGAGACGTCGAAGCTTTCTTTCTTTGAGGAGATGCGGGATTACATCGAGTCCATAACCCGCATCGAGGACATCGACTACCTGATTATGGATCACACGGAGCCGGATCACGCGGGAACGGTCGAGAAGCTCCTCGAGATCAATCCTGCACTCACGATTGTCGCGACGGGCACTGCGATCCAGTTCCTCAAGCACATCGTGAACCGGGATTTCAACAGCATCGCGGTGAAGGACAACGATCACCTCTCCCTCGGCGACAAGACCCTGGAGTTCATGATCCTCCCGAATCTCCACTGGCCGGACACGATGTACACTTACGTGCCCGAAGCAAAGGCGCTCTTCACCTGCGACTCCTTTGGCTCACACTATGCCTGCAAGGGAATCCTCCGCTCACAGGTTCCGGATGAGGCGGCCTATGCGGAGGCGACAAAGTATTACTTCGACTGCATCATAGGCCCGTTTGCCTATCCCTATATGTACAATGCCTTAAAGCGCATCGAGGGCCTCGATATCGAGACCATCTGCTGCGGACACGGGCCTGTCCTCGATTCCCGCTTTGATGAGCTCTTCGGCTGGTATCAAAGCTGGTGCGCACCTCCGAAAAAGAGGGACAGGAAGCTCGTCGTGATGCCCTACGTCAGCGCTTACGGATACACGAAGAGGCTGTCGGAGGAAATCGCGCGCGGCGTGGAGGCGGCAGGAGAGATCGACGTTCACAGGTACGACCTGGTCTTCGACGACAAGACAGGGCTGGCAGCGGATATGGCAGGGGCCGACGGATACCTCTTCGGCACTCCGACGATCCTCGGCGAGGCCCTTGAGCCCGTCATGGCCCTCACTCTCGGCATGTTTCCGCCGGTCGTTAAGGGGAGGCTCGCCAGCGCATTCGGCGCATACGGCTGGTCCGGCGAGGGTGTCCCGCACATCATCGAGAGGCTGAAACAGGTCCGCCTGAACGTCCTCGACGGCTTCCGCGTCCGCTTCAAGCCCGACGAAAACCAGCTCGCGGACGCCTATGACTTCGGCTACAATTTCGGCTGCGTCCTGCTGAAGAAGGAGGTCAGAAAGCCGGCCGGGGCGCGCTCCCTCGTGAAGTGCCTGGTCTGCGGCGCGATCTTTGATTCCATGACGGAGGTATGTCCGGTCTGCGGCGTCGGAAAAGAGAACTTTGTCCCCGCGGACGAGCCGACGGATTTTAAAAATGACACGGATCGGAAGTACCTGATTCTCGGCGGAGGCTCGGCGGCCCTCGAGGCGGCGAAGGCGATCCGGCAAAGAGACAGGACGGGCGGGATCACGATGATCTCCGATGAGGTCCATCTGCCTTACAACCGCCCGATGCTGACCAAGGCGATGCTCTCCGACATGACGGGAGATCAGCTTGCGATTGAGCCGGCATCCTTCTATGCGGAAAATGCCATCAGCCTGCTTCTTGACGCCCAAGTGGAGAAGATCGATCCCGCATCGAGGTCCGTGCAGGTGAAGAAGGACGGTAACACCATGACCATCCTCTACGACAAGCTGATCTACTGCCTCGGCGCGCACTCGTTCGTCCCGCCGATCAAGGGAGCGGACAGCGAAAAAGTCGTATCGATCCGGACCATCGAGGACGCCGCGAAGGTGCAGAAGATGCTCCCGTCCATAAAGACCGCCGTCGTCATCGGAGGAGGCGTTCTGGGACTTGAGGCCGCCTGGGCGCTTAAGAGAGGCAGAGCCTGTGTCTCGGTGGTGGAGTCCGCTCCGCGGATCATGGCCCGCCAGTTGGGGGAGACCGCGTCGGAAGTCCTGACCGGCATCATACGCGAGGCCGGCATACCGGTCTTTATCGGCGCAGGGACGGAGGCGATTACCGAAGAAGGCGTGCTCCTTAGCGACGGAACGCTTCTTCCGGCGGACCTCGTCATTATCTCGACCGGCGTCCGCGGAAATCTGGATATCGCTAAGAGCGCGGGAATCGCGGTCGGCCGCTCCATCACCGTCAACGAGAGAATGGAGACAAATATCCCGGACATCTACGCCGCGGGCGACTGCGCGGAGTATAACGGCGTCAACTACGCCCTCTGGTCCCAGTCCGTGGAGGAAGGCAAGGTAGCCGGCGGAAATGCCGCGGGAGACGACCTCACATATGAGTCCGTGGACGGAGCCCTCACATTCAACGGGATGGGAACGAGCCTCTTCTCCATCGGCGATGGCGGGAGCGACCCCTCAAAGCAGTACCGCACGGTGGAGCTTAAGGATGAGAGGCGGAAGCAGTATGAGAAGTACACCTTTGTCAACAACCGCCTGTGCGGGGTCACCCTGATCGGGGACACCGGCCGTCTCGCGGAGCTGACGCAGAAGGTGAAGGACGGGGCGAAGTTCTCGGATGTGCTGAACCTTTAAAGCGGAACGCCCGCAATGAGGGGCGATGGATGCCCGGCGGACATCCGTTTAGCGCGGCCGAAGCGGAGCGCAGACCGCATAGCGTCCCGAATACTGGGTTTGCTGAAGTGTTGCAATCATTTATAAGAAAGGAGAAACTATGGCAGGAAAAGGTTTTATCGGCGAGTTTAAAGAATTTATCTCCAGAGGAAATGTGATGGATATGGCCGTCGGTGTCATCATCGGCGGGGCTTTCAGCACCATCGTCAATTCACTTGTTGAGGACGTCATCACTCCTCTCATCGGTCTCATCGGAGGATCCCAGGACTTCAGCAGTCTCAAAATCGGTCCGGTCATGATCGGCAATTTCATCAATGCCGTGGTGGATTTCCTCATCATCGCGCTCGTGCTGTTCTCAGTCATCAAGGCATTTAACAAAGCGAGGGATTTGACGAGCAAGCCCAAGGAAGAGGCGGCTCCGACGACGAAGATCTGTCCTTTCTGCAAATCCGAGATCGCTGTCGAAGCTACACGCTGCCCGCACTGCACTTCCGAGCTTAAAAAATGAATGACCTGAGGCGTCAGGAACTCATCGAGGAGTTCATGGAAGAAGTGAAGGAGATCGCGGAGGACCTCGATGACGGGACACTCCCCATCGAGGACCTCATACAGGAGGGCTATGTCGGTCTCATGAAGGGGATCGAAGCCCTTAAGATGGAAGAAGACGGGGAGGCCGCTTTTGGTGGCCTTCCCCTGACTGAGACGATGCGGGGCTCGATCCGCGGGGCGATGGAAGAGGCCATCGAGGAGAGAAAGAGGCTCCTTGTATCGGATGACCGCCTGATCGTCCAGGTGGAGCTGCTCAATCGCAGCATCGAGCGCCTCACCGAGGAGCTCGGCACGAAACCGAATATCGACGAGATCGCAAATGACATGAAGATCCCGCAGGAGACGGTGCTGAAGATCCTGAAGCTCACCGACGAGGGGTTCGATGAAGAGGAATTCATACCGCCCATAAGGACGGAAAAAACGTGACAATGGGGACTGTCCCCATTGTCACATCATATGAGGCGGAACGCTATGGCTGAGACGAAAGAGAAGACAGGACGGGAGAGCACGGAGGCAGAGGGATCAGGACAAGCGCAGCAGGAAATGAGCCTTAAGGAATATCTCCGGCACTATCTCGCCTACCTCCTGAAATGGGTGATTCTCGCCGCTGTGATCGGGTCCGTCAGCGGGCTTGTCGGGGCACTCTTTTTTAAGGGCGTTGAGGGGGCGACCGCTCTTCGGGAGGAGAACCCGTTCCTTCTTTTTTTCCTGCCTGCGGCCGGCCTCTTTATTGTGTGGATGTACAGGATGTCCGGCTCCGAGGGCGCGTCGACGGACACCATCATCGAGGCGGCCAGGGAGGGCCATGAGATCCATATCGGCCTTCTGCCCTCGATCTTCAGCGGTACGGTCCTCACGCACCTGACCGGAGGCTCCGCCGGAAGGGAGGGAGCGGCGCTCCAGATCGGAGGCAGCATCGGCAACCAGATGGGGAGGCTCTTAAAGCTTGGCAGGGAGGAAATGAAGATCGCCACGATGGCCGGCATGGCTTCTTTCTTTTCGGCGATCTTCGGGACGCCTCTTACGGCCTCGATGTTTGTCATTCTCTTTATCAGCGTCGGCTCGTTTTATGAGTCGGCCCTCCTTCCGGCCTATCTGGCGTCGCTGATTGCCAGGGGAGTGTCCTTTCTCCTCGGAGCGGAGGCATTCGGGTTTTCGATCGAAGTGCCGGAGATCGTGACGCACCATTTTGTGAGAGTCCTTGTGCTGGCCGCTCTTGCGGGAATCCTGTCCGTGGTGTTCTGCTCGGTGCTCCATGGGACGGAGAGGCTCTACCGGAAGCTGTTCCGCAATGCCTATGTGCGCGTCCTTGTCGGCGCCGGCCTCGTCATCGCCCTCACGCTCATCGAGGGCAGCGGGGATTACAACGGTGCGGGAGGCGGAGTGATTGCCCGCGCTCTCTCCGGCGGACCGATTGCCCCTTATGCATTTATCATGAAGACCCTGTTCACGGCGCTCACCCTCGGAGCGGGGTTCAAGGGAGGAGAGATCGTGCCCACCTTCTTTGTGGGGGCGACCTTCGGTGCGGTCGCCGGACCGGTTCTTGGCATCCCGGCTTCCTTTGGGGCCGCTGTCGGGATGATCGCGATGTTCGCGGGGGTGACGAATACGGTGATCGCCTCCATCTTCCTCGCCATAGAGGTTTTCAGCGGCGCAGGGGTTCTCTACTTTGCGCTGGCCTCGATCGTGAGCTATGCCTGCTCGGGCTACAACGGGCTCTACTCGAGCCAGCGGATCCTGTATTCCAGGACGAAACCGGAGTACATCAACTTAAGGACGAATCACAATCATCTGGTCAAAGCTGCTATGAAGGGCGTGTCACAAAAAATGAAGAAAGGGGAGGCTGCAGACAACAGCGGAAGCAGCCGGGAAGACTGATATGAAAGTAGTGGTTTTATGCGGGGGCGTGTCAACGGAAAGGGACATCTCCATCGTCTCGGGGAGCGGTGTCTGCCGCGCGCTGAGGCAAAAAGGCCATCAGGCGATTCTCCTCGACGTCTTTTTCGGCGACGAATACGTGGATCTCATGCACGCCTTTCCGGAGGAATACGACGTGGACGAAGCAGTGAGGCGCATCCACAGCTGCGACAAAGAGATCGAGAGCGCGCTCGCCAATCC
>CADCPJ010000183.1 GCA_902803245.1 uncultured Lachnospiraceae bacterium
GGTGTTGTAATTACGCTGCTTACATTCTGTACACGCTAATGTTATCCTTGTACGCACGGCTTTTCACCTCCAATGATCCGTTAGCAAATCCGGCCCTTCCTCCCTGCGGAAAATTGCGCAAAAAAAAAGAACCTGTTACTCGTAGCCACTACACTATAGCACAGGTTCCGTTTCTTAGTCAATCACTGTTTTTTTGTTGTCCGGCATCGGTATCACTGCTATTCTCCTGCCCGGCCCCGGGCTTTTTTCCCGTCTTCCGGATCCGGTTGACGATCCAGGCGATCCCGATCAGGATGAGCTCCGACACCGACATCCACAGCCTCGATACGATCGATATGATCACCGCGTACTGTTCCGGCATGATGAGGCCAAGGCCCATCACCATGATGCCCTCCCTGACGCCGATGCCGGACGGGGCGAACACCGCCAGGATCCCGATGATGCAGGAGATCCCGAACACGCCGGCCGCGTAGGGATACTCAGACCACGGCACCGGATAGATCGACCGGGACAGCAGGTAGAAGCCGGTGCCGCTCACCATCCAGTTGAGCACGAAGAGCGCCACCACCTTGATCATCTGCATATAGCTGATCGGTATCTGGAGATTGTCCTTCTTGAACAGCTTTCCCAGATACTTCAGGAAGAAGTTGATGATCTTCGGATTGATGCAGATGAAAAATGCGATAACAAGCCCGATGGCCGCCCACTGGTACTGCTTCAGCAGATCATTGGGAAAGAAGAACAGGGAGACCAGGAATAAAAATGCGGCGCCGAGCAGCGTGCATATGTTCTCAAGGAAGAAGCACACGGTCACCTTCGCGATGCTTTTTCCCTGCTCGTCATACGGAGGGATCCTCGCGAGCAGCATGAACACCTTCCCCGGGATATACTTTCCCAAGATGGAATAGAGGTAGGCCGTGAGCGCCTCCGGATAGCTGATGGCGCATCCGTTTAAATAGGTCAGATAGTGCCACAGCGAGGCCAGGGTCACCTTGTATGCGAAGTAGAAAAGCACCGCAATGCAGAAGATCCCCCAGTCGATCCGGATATCCAGATTTCTGTAGGCGTCTATATTCTTATAGAAGTAACGAACAAGGAAAATGGCGACGACGACAAGAAAGATCCTCTTCGCCCACTTCATAAACAGCTTCTTCCTGGAGCTCTTTTCCTCTTTGTCCTTTTCTCCGGCATCCGGATCTTTTTCTTCTCCGCCCTTTTCTCCGGCAACCGGGCTTGTCTCTTCTTTCCCCTTTACTCCGGCATCCGGGCTTTTTCTTTCTTCGCTTCCTGCGCCGGGATCAGAGCATGCGCCCTCTCCCGCTTCGAGGTCCAGAGCTTTTTTGTCTTCAGGTTCCATATCCGGATATTCCACACCTTTCCTCACTTCTTTTTTTCCGGGAGAGAATCCAGCACCTCGCGCACATACGCGATATTCTTCCTGGAGCTCTCCATCACTTCGTCGTAGTGGGCATCGATCTTCTTATGTATCTCTTCTTCCGCGGATACGAACCGGTCGAATTCCGCAATCAGCGAATCCGCAGTCAGCTCCGAAAAATCGATCGCGTACTGCCCGAGCTCGAAGAAGTCCAGCACTTCCTGGTACTTGTGGCTCCAGCCGATGAGGAGCACCGGGACCCTCTTCTCCAAGGCGCCGATCATCGCGTGAAAGCGGGAGGCGACAAGAAAGCGGCACCGGCCGATGAACTCGCGGATTTCTTCCGCGTCCATCTCCTCGTGGTACCATCGCACCATTTCCCTGTTCCGGACGCCCTCATAGACCGCGTCGCAGATCATGAGGTCGTTGTTCCGCGGCTTGTCAGAGTGAATCCGCGCCCCGTTGGCGATGATGAGAACCCTAAAGCCCCGCCCGGTAATGAGCTCGATGAAGCGGATCATCACCGCCCTGTAATCGATCCCGAGCTTTCTGCACTTCTTGTCCACCACCGAGCTTATGGAGAGCCCGACCACGTCTCCGCTCCTGTAAAACGGATCCGAGGAGACGACGTCTTCCACTTTCTTCCTGCTCTTTGCGTCGTCCGCCATCGTGAACGCCCCGTCCGCGCAGAGCTTTACATTTTTCGTAATTCCGATTCCCCTTAAGTTTTCTTCCGTCACTTTGCCCCGTGCGCAGATCAGCTTCAGCTTCGGAAGCACCCACTTCGCCTCAGTCCTGTTAATGAAGTTCTTAAAGCTGCCCATGGCCTGGGAGTACTTCATCACCGGGGTTCCCACAAGGAGCGGCACCGCGGCAAGCACGAAGGCGTAAGTGTTCATCACCGGGCCGCGGCTGTCCACAAAAGAGATGCCGGCCTCGTCTAAAACGGCGTCGGATTCATGGAACGCGCTGAGGATCCGGTTCTTCAGGAACGCGGCCTTAAGCGGCGGGCACCACCTGAAGATCCGGTAGAGAACGGAGAGCGGAAATGCGGCAAAGAGAAGCCCTTCCGGCTTGCAGGGCGTGATCCGGACGAAATCCCAGGGAAGCTGCTCCGCGTCCTCATCGGGGTAGACCGACATCAGTTCGATCCGCAGTCTGTCTCCGTATGCCTCATGGAGCTGGCGTATGGAGCTCTGCAGCATGGCCGCAGCGCCCTTGTTGCCGCTGTAGCTGGCTGCCGTTATGGCGATTGTTATGTTCTCATTTTTATTCATGGTTCCCTCAAAAGGTGACAGGTCAGGGCAGGTGCTCAGCCCGCCTCATACGGCGAGAGCGACTGTCCGAGCTCCTCAAGCTTTTCCTTCAGTTCCGTTCCCTTCACATAGACGAGATCCCTCTTCGCCTTTCCCCCGTAGTTTATGTCGTCGAAGGTATAGAGCTCGTCAAAGCCTTCCGGATTCCTGAAGGATCCGCGGGCAATGATCAGCATGTTCCCGTTGTCCTTATAGCGGTCGATCTTCGTGTTGATCACATGGTAGTCGCGGAAGATCGGCTGATAGGTCTGTACCTTGTGGGCGCTGCTGTCCACAAAGATATCCGGATATTCGCCGCTCGTCCCGTATATCTCCATGACCTTCTCAATTGCCGGGGCCATTTCCTTCGCCACTCCCTCGCTGTACTTGTAGCGGTTCTTGTACCACGTCCAGGAGAACGTGAGGACAAACGCCATAAAAATGAGGATCATGGCAGTCCGGACGTACCCCTTCCGGATGAGGAGAAGCCATACGACAAGGGCGGCGACCCCGACAATTCCCGCGACGGTGAGCGCCGTGGACTCCTTGTCGAAGAAATAGTAGAAGGAAGTGACGGAGACCATCATTTTCTTATTCGTGGCCTGGGTGTCATAGATCGGGAGAATGGCAAGGGCGCTGATCACGACGCACAGGGCCTGCACCGCCACCGAGATGATATCCACCTTCGTGCTGAGCTTTCCCTCCCTGATGATGAGGGCGAGCGCGAGGGCGCACAGAATTCCAAGGGCGCACACCATGTAGCGCTCATAGAGCACCCGGTCCGCGCGGATATTCACCTCGCCCGTCAGATTGTGATAGATCTTGTTGTAGAAGAACAGGATTCCGAGGGCCAGATTGCCGATGAAGTTGAGTATTCCGAAAAATGCGGTCAGGATCTCAGCAGGCGTGTATTTCCTCTCTTTTTTGCGGCTGAGGCTTAAAAAGCAGATCGCAAGGGCGGCAAAACAGCCGACAGTGATCACGCCGTAAGTGGACGAAGCGACGCTGAACAGCCACCCGACCGTGCCCTTTATGAGGATCTTAAAGCCCTCGGGCGTAAAGATCCGCTTGTAAAAGCCAAAGTCCATCACTTCGAGGGCCGAGTGACCCCGTCCGTAGGTCCAGATCGCGTAGCGGAAATACCTGGAAAGGACGCGGTCGAGCACGAGGAAGCCCGCCGTGGAGAGGAGATATGCAGGAATGTGCAAAGGCTTCAGGCGGTAAAACAGATATCCGAGGAGCACCACGAGGAACAGGGCAATCACCGTGACGATGCCCCTCGTGTGGCTCATATAGGCGTATACGGCCGAGAAGGAAGCAAGTATGGTAAAGCCGATTTTCGCGCGCTTATCCGCGGCATCGGACGCCCTCAGCACTCCGTAGAGAGTCACCCACGCAGTGATGACGAGGGTCCAGTCCGCCCTGGCAAAGTTGCTCTGGTAGAGCACCGCCGCAGGGCAGGAGGCGATGAGGGCTATGAGGAGGGCCTTCGTGCGGTCCTCCACCTGTAGATACCGCCGGGTTATCGCGTATGCGATCGGCGCGGAAAATGTGAGCACAACCGCCCCGATGATCAGGCAGATCCGGTAGCGGAGAAGCGGGTGGGTCACAAGCAGCATGGGGAGATAGTAGAAAACAGCCGTTCCGTATTTGAAGTAGTAGTCTCCCGCCGAATGGATCCCGTCCGACCAGTCGTATCCCGCCAGATAGGCCGCATTGGACAGGTGCCCCAGCTCATCGACCGTGGACGAGGGATAGGTCATCATGAGCGCGGGGATAATCGTAAAGACTGCTACGATCACATACGAGACAATTTCTGCCCGGCGGTCAGTTTTCGTGATCTTCTCTATCATAATCCACCTTTCTTACATGGTACTGTATGTCTTCAAGGAGCTTCCGGTTCGCGGATATCACGTCCGCCTGCATGCCGATCACCATCGTCTGAAAGCCGATCAGCATCAGCGTGCTGGCCAGGATAAGGGACTGCACATGCCCGTTTCCCGACCCCGTGGCCATAAAGTACAGGAAGCGGATGCCGGGAATAAGGCCGATCACAAAGATGATGATGCCGATGGTCATAAAGAACTTAAGCGGCCTGTACATCATAAAGGAGCGGATGATGGTCCCCATGGAACGCCGAACGTAACCGAACATGCTGGAAAAGAGCCGGGACTCCCTGAGCTCCGGATTCGTGCGGACAGGGACGGACTCCATCGCGATCTTGTTCCTGCCCGCCTGGATGATCGTCTCCAGGGTGTAGGTGTACTCATTTGTCACGTTGAGGCGGAGCGCAGCCTCGCGGCTGTACGCGCGGAAGCCGCTCGGGGCATCCGGGATATCCGTGCCGGATGCGACGCGCACGGTCCAGCTCCCGAGATGCTGGAGCTTCTTTTTCAGAGGGGAAAAATGCTCCGTCTGATCAATCGGGCGCTCTCCGATCACGATGTCCGCGCGGTTTTCCAGAATCGGGCGAACGAGCGTCTCGATGTCATCGCCGCAGTACTGGTTGTCGGCATCCGTGTTCACGATGATGTCTGCGCCGTTTCTTAAGGAAGCGTCGAGTCCGGCCATAAAGCCCCTTGCAAGTCCCTTGTTCTTCTTGAAGTTGACCACGTAGTTGACGCCCCAGTTTTTTGCGACCTCAACGGTGTTGTCCCTGCTCCCGTCGTTGATGATCAGGTACTCGATCTCATCGATTCCTTCGATCTTCTTCGGCAGATCGTTGAGTGCGATCTCCAGCGTCTCCGCTTCGTTGTAGCAGGGGATCTGTATAATAAGCTTCACCTTGTTCACCTCTGATAAAAACCGCTGCCGGGTTTTGTGAAAATACGGACATCGACTCATTAGTATAACACATTTTTACACATGTGGCAGAGGAATCTTATGTTTTGTTTTCCTATTGACACGGTATGAATTTGGAATTATAATTCCTATGTAACTTATAGGAATTCGAACAACAGAAGGGATATTTATGACTGTTTACGCAGATAATGCCGCCACAACAAAAATGAGCAGGACCGCCATCGATGCCATGCTGCCGTATATGGAGAGCATCTACGGGAATCCGTCCAGTCTGCACTCCGTCGGCCAGGTTGCTGCCGAAGCTCTCTGTGAGGCCCGCAGGACTGTCGCGGAAGTGCTGAACGCCTCCCCGAAGGAAATCTATTTCACATCGGGGGGCAGCGAATCCGACAATCAGGCGATCCGCTCCGCGGCTCTCTCCGGAAAAAAGCAGGGAAAAACTCACATCGTCTCGACCAGGTTTGAGCACCACGCGGTCCTTCACACTCTGAAAAAGCTGGAGTCAGAGGGATTCGAAGTCGAGCTGCTTGATGTAGGCCCCATCGGCACGGTGACAGCGGAGCAGGTAAAGAGGGCAATCCGCCCGGAGACCTGCCTCGTCACAGCCATGTTTGCCAACAACGAAATCGGCTCTGTCCTTCCCATAGAAGAGATCGGTAAAGTGTGCAGGGAGCGCGGGGTGGTCTTCCACACCGATGCGGTGCAGGCCGCGGGGCATCTTCACATCGATGTAAAAGCCATGAACATCGACATGCTGTCGCTCTCCGCCCACAAGTTCCACGGGCCGAAGGGGGTCGGTGCCCTCTATGTCCGGACGGGGGTGAAGCTCCTTGGCCTCATCGAAGGCGGCGATCAGGAGCGGGGAAAGAGAGCCGGCACAGAGAACATCCCCGGCATCGTCGGCATGGCCGCCGCCCTGAAGGAAGCCGCGGATCACATCGACGAGAACGCCGCGAAGGTCTCCGCTCTCCGCGACCGCCTGATTGAGGGCCTGTCCCGGATTCCTCACAGCGCCTTGAACGGAGATCCGGCAAACCGCCTCCCCGGCAATGTGAGCTTCTGCTTCGAGGGGATCGAAGGGGAGAGCCTTCTGCTCCTCCTTGACGCAAAGGGCATCTGTGCCTCGTCCGGCAGCGCCTGCACCTCCGGTTCCCTGGATCCGAGCCACGTGCTCCTCGCCATCGGAAGGCCCCATGAGGTGGCCCACGGCTCCCTCCGCCTCACGCTCTCCGCGGAAAACACGGACGAAGACATCGATCTCATCCTGAGGGAGACCCCGGCAGTCGTGGAGAGGCTCCGGGACATGTCTCCGGTGTGGAAGGATCTCGTAAAAGGCAGGCGTCAGTTTGTCCTGTAAAAGCGTCATGATATTTTGTGCAGGCGCAAGTATTTATGCGCAGATATCCGTTTCGTTTGTACAGGCGTCAGTTTATTCAGTATGTATATAAATTCTTCACAAGGAGGTTAATCAGTCTATGGCTCTCTACACGGAAACCGTGATGGATCATTTTATGAACCCGAGAAACGTCGGCTCGATCGAGAACGCCGAAGGAGTCGGCGAGGTCGGAAATGCAAAGTGCGGAGATATCATGAAGCTCTATCTCAAGATCGGGGACGGGGTGATCACGGATGTCCGATTCGAGACATTCGGCTGCGGCTCCGCCATCGCTTCCACATCCATGGCGACGGAGATGATCAAAGGAAAGACCATCGAGGAGGCGCTCGCCGTCACAAATAAAGACGTCGTCGATGCCCTGGGCGGGCTTCCCGCGCACAAGCTTCACTGCTCGGTGCTGGCGGAGGAGTCCATCCGGGCAGCCATAAAGGACTACTACGACAGGAACGGCATCGAGTACGATCACAGCAGATTCCGGGAAGCGGAAGACGGTGAGAGCTGCCCGATGGTATAAAGACAGGTCCTTCATCACGCGATACAGGCATTATGGTCAAATTACAGGCGATATCGTCAAATTACAGGCATTATGGCCAAATTACAGGCATTATGGCCAAATTACAGGCGATATGATCAAAAAAAGGAGAGGCAAGCATCTGCCTCTCCTTTTGCTTATTCGCCTGTTTCGTCCCGTGCATTTAAGCCCGTCTCGCTCCCATCTGCACCGGCATCCCTTCCCGCATCGGAGGGATCGCCGGCAGCCGCATCGCTTCCCGCGTCGGAGGGATTGCCGGCAGCCGCATCCCTTCCCGCGTCGGAGGGATCGTCGGCAGCCGCATCGCTTCCCGCGTCGGACCTGTCGCCTTCCGTCAGATAAGCGGGCTTCTGGTTCAGGATGTCCATGAACTCCTCTCCCGTGATCGTCTCGTGCTCGTACAGATACTTCGCGAGCTCATGGAGCTTCGACTTGTTCTCTTTGAGGATCCGGAGCGCCTTGTCGTGCTGTTCCTTAACAACCCTTACAACGGTATCGTCGATCTGCTTCGCAGTCTCCGGCGAGCAGGCCAGCGAGCTGTCCCCGCCCAGATAGATGTTGGACTGGGTGCTTAAGGCCACCATGCCGAATTCGTCGTCCATGCCGAACTGCGTGATCATCGCCCGGGCCAGCTTTGTGGCCTGCTCGATGTCATTGGACGCACCTGTCGTGACGGAGCCGAAGATCAGCTCCTCGGCGCATCTCCCGCCGGTAAATGTCGCGATCTTGTTGAGCAGCTCGTCCCTCGACACCAGATACCTCTCGCCCTCATCCACCTGGAGCGTGTAGCCGAGTGCCCCGGATGTTCTCGGAATGATAGTGATCTTCTGGACCGGGGCGGAGTTGTTCTGTTTGGCGGCGACAAGGGCATGGCCGATCTCGTGATAGGCGACGATCAGCTTCTCCTTGTCGGAGAGGACCCGGCTCTTCTTCTGATAGCCCGCAATGACGACCTCGATGCTCTCCATGAGGTCCTCCTGGATCACGAACTTTCTTCCCTCGCGCACGGCCCTGAGCGCCGCCTCGTTGACGATGTTGGCAAGCTCGGCCCCCGAGGCTCCGGCGGCGGTTCTCGCTATGGCCGCAAAATCCACATTGTCCGCAACTTTGATCTTCTTCGCGTGAACTTTGAGAATGTCGATTCGCCCGTCGAGGTCGGGGAGCTCCACCGGTATCCTCCGGTCGAATCTTCCGGGACGAAGCAGCGCCGGATCGAGCACGTCCGGACGGTTTGTGGCAGCGAGGATGATCACGCCCTTTCCCCCGTCAAAGCCGTCCATCTCCGTGAGGAGCTGGTTCAGCGTCTGCTCTCTCTCGTCGTTGGTGGAGAGGGCGCCGCCGTCGCGCTTCTTGCCGATGGTGTCGATCTCATCGATGAACACGATGCAGGGCGCATGCTTCTCCGCCTGGCTGAAGAGGTCCCTCACCTTTGAGGCGCCCATGCCGACGAACATCTCGACGAACTCAGAGCCCGCGATGGAGAAGAACGGAACCTCAGCCTCACCGGCCACGGCTTTCGCGAGAAGAGTTTTTCCCGTGCCCGGAGGGCCGACGAGCAGCGCCCCCTTGGGGCAGGATGCGCCGATATCCGCGTATTTCTTCGGGTCATGGAGATAGAGGACCAGCTCCTGCAGGAGCTGCTTCGCCTCCTCCTCCCCCGCCACGTCGGCAAACTTGATGCTTGTAGTAGAAGGGACGTACTTCTTGGCGCCGCTCTTCCCGAAGGACATCATGGGGTTTCCCGCCCCAAAAAAACCTCCTCCTTCTCCGCCCCCGCCCATGCGCTTCATGAGCATCCTGGACAGGAACATGAAGATCGCGTAGAAGAAGAGGAGGGGCAGCACCCATCCGAAGAAGAAGTTCTCCAGCGGGCTGGTCGTATTGACGACCGTCCCGAAGTCGCATCCGGACTCAAGGAGCCTGTTGACCAGGTCCGCGTCATTGAAGGTCGCCGTCCGGAAGTAGTTGGCCGGGTCATGCTTGTCAGAAAAATAGATGTAGTCGCTGTTGATCTGTGCCGTCGCGATCTCCTTCTGCCGGATCATCTTCAGGAATGTGCTGTAATCCACATCCTTGATATTTCTTCTCGCTATGGCGGGAAGGACGAACGCGTTGAGAAGCAGCAGCGTCACAATGACAATGCCGACATATATAAGAACCTGTCTCGTTCTCTTGTTTGGTCCCTCGTTCGATTTAAAAGGCAAATGCCATCACCTCCATCCTCGTCATCCGACGGCGTGCCCGTCGTTCTCCGCATAAGTCTCATCGTAATAAATAATCTCATCGCCGTCGGGATTGTCATAGTTGATAATCTCTACGTCGTCATCCTCTCCTCCGTTCGCGCCGTCGTCCTCTCCGCCGTCGGCATCGTCTGTCTCATTGCCGGCATTTCCGCCGTCTGACTCGTTGCTGCTCCCGGAGTTATCCCCGTCCCGGCTCCCGTCGTCGCCGTTCTGATCGTTCTCCGATCTTCCGGCATCCCCGGTCTCGCTGTTTTCCGAGCCGCCGCTGCTTCCCTCGCTGCCTGATCGGTCTGCGCCGTCGTCCTGCCGGGCTCCCGATCGGTCCGCGCCGTCGTCCCTTGAGGCAGACGATGAGTTCCCGGAATCCTCTTTCTCGTAGAGCGCCATTTCGCTGTCCCTGGTGCTGACTATAGTGCCGGTCGCCTTCGACTTATATACGAGATAGGGATAAGCCCCCTCCTTGTCGAAGAAGATCTCCGCCTCCTCCATATCGGAAAATGGAACATCGTGGAGGATGTAATAGTGCCCCTCGCTGTCCTTGTCCTTCATTTCCTCGTCCGTCTTGATGGAGAACCGGATCTCATACTCCGCCTTCTCCTCCCTGTCGGCAGATTCCTTAAGCGCATGGGCCGCGTCGAAATAGAGGGCAGCCGCTTTGCCGTCCGCAATCACGGTCCCTTCTTTCAGCATATTCTTCGGGAAGTAATCCGTGAAGCTGTCCTTTGCGGAGAGCCAGGCGATGGTAAATCCCGTCTCATTTGCAAGACGCGTTCTATATATGCTGTCCCCCTTGGCCTTCGTCCCCAGGATAAGGAGTCCCAGATCCGGATCGACGGTCGGAGTCACCTCAATCGGGGCGATCGGCGTCGCCGTCGGGGAAGGGGACGGTGTCGGTGTCGGTGTCGCCGTTGGAGACGCCGTCGGGGCCTTGGTCGGAACCTCAGTCGGCTCCGCCGTGACCGCGGCTGTCGGAGTCGGGACAGCCGTTTCCGTCACGGCCGCAGCGGAGGATGCCGCTCCGCGCGACGCAGACGGATCATAAGTCACAGACCTGCTGCTGCAGCCCGAAAGCACAAGAGCGGCAATGCACGCTCCGGCAAGGCCTGTCATTCCTCTTAGGTTGTACATATTGATCACCTCTTTATAGTCGTTAACGAAATCTTCTCCAAAAGCAGAGCATTTCGTTTTCCCTATATACAGATACTCTGTCACCGTTAACGAAACAGTCTGCAAAAGCAGTATCATCACACCATCCGGGAGCAAATCAGCACTCACCGGCGGATATGGCTATTATAGTCCCGGTGATACGAGCCGTCAACACTGCCGCCTGTGAACAAAGTCTGAACGCACTGCCGCCTGCAGGCAGAACTGAAGTTAAAAAAA
>CADCPJ010000184.1 GCA_902803245.1 uncultured Lachnospiraceae bacterium
CGCTGTGGTCGGCACGCCCATGCCGAGGATGATGCAGCAGAGCATCGTCAGGAAGAGCGCGATCATCAGGTTTCCGCGGGAGACGCCGACGATGGCCGAGATGAAGACCTGGCCGAGGCCGGTCATCGTCACGACACCGGCGATGATGCCGGCGATGCCGCAGGCGACGGCGATGGACAGTGTGTTCTTGGCGCCGGTCTCAAGGGCATCCACGAATTTCTTCGGGGTCAGGCGGTGCTCCTTGTTGAACATGCTGACCACGATGCAAAGGAGAGTCGCGATGATCGCCGCGCGGCTCATCGTATAGCCGGCGATGATGAGATACACGAGCGCCACAAGCGGAATTAAAAGATAGATCTTCGGAAGAAGCTGCTTCGCCTTCGGGAGTTCCTCCCTCGGGATGCCCTTCAGCCCCAGGCGCTTCGCGCGGAGGTGAACCATGAGGAAGATGCCGAGGAAATAGAGGACCGCAGGAAGCACGGCGCGGACGACGATGTCCGAGTAGGGGACGCCGACCATCTCCGCCATGAGGAACGCGGCGGCGCCCATGATCGGCGGCATGATCTGTCCGCCCGTGGAAGCGGCCGCTTCGACCGCGCCCGCAAACTCGCCCGGATAGCCGGTCTTCTTCATCATCGGGATCGTGACGGAGCCCGTCGTGACGGTATTGCCGACGCTCGATCCGGAAACCATGCCGCACAGCGCGCTGGAAATGACGGCGACCTTGGCCGGTCCGCCCGAAGCGGATCCCGCGATGCAGTTCGCGCAGGCGATGAAGAAATCGGCAATTCCTGTGGACTCAAGAAATGCGCCAAAAATAATGAAGAGCACGATGTAAGTGCTGCAGACGCCGACGGGCGTCCCTATGACGCCGGTTGTCGTATAGAACAGGTTGTAGATGATCTTCCGAAGCGACGAGTAAAGAGTGGGGTCTCCTCTTCCGGTCGTCATGCAGTAATAGAACGCGTAGATGATGAAGCAGCCCGCTACAATCAGGATCGGGATACCTGTCACCCTCCGGCAGCATTCCGCGAGGACAATGATGCCGATCGTTCCGAGAATCACCTCGAACTGCGTGATCCGTGTGCCGTGGTCGATAATTGTCTTGCTGTTGAACGTGAAATAGAAGAAGCAGAAAGCCCCCACACAGCCTATGATGATGTCATAGAAGGGGATGTGGTTCACCTTCTGTTTCATGTTCTTCGCCGCCGGGAACATCAGGAACACGAATACGATCACGATGCCGAGGAAGAGGGAGCGCCGGATGCGCTCGTCCCACACGACAAACAGGTTCATATAGATCATAAAGAGGGAAAATGAAGCCAGCAGCACCTTGATGACAATCCCAGGAACACCTTCCCACGGCCGCGTGTTGGACTCGCGGTCGTACTTTTTCATGATCTCATCGACTTCGGCCTGCGTCCCCACATCCAGCCCCTGATCAGAAGCGGGAATCTGGTTTTTTGGTTCCTTGAGGCTGTCAGTCTTCTTGTTGTTTTTGCTCATTTTGGTCCCTCCCCATGTTTTGACTCACCGGCCTTTTGCGAAAAGAAATGATGCTGCACATACTGAAAGCGCACCATCGCATTTCTCCCGCACAGGTCGCGGAGCGAGATCTCAGTGCCTTCATTTATCCGAAGCGTGTGATCGGACACGGTCCCGACGATGTAGAGGAGATCGGGGATCTCCCTGTCAAAGCCGCTCACGATCATGCTTCCGTCTTCTCCGTACTCCAGCGTCTGTCCCTCCTCAATCTCGGTCTGGACTCCCGCGCCGAAGCCGTAGTATATTGTCTTCTCCACAAATATCCTGCCGTCCCGCACCTGATAGTAGTCGGTCAGCGGGCTCTTATTGACAGAATGGATAAACCCGACGCTGAACCAGTCTCCGTCCCTCACAGGGTACGAAGCGTATTCCTCGCCGGTTCTTGCATTCGTAAGCACGAGCCGGCCGCTCGTGCGATAGAAAAAAGCGGCGGCAGCCACCACCGCAATACACATGAAAATGGCTGCCGCCCACCATATGATCCTGGTCAGACGGGAATCAGTCGACGTCGATGCCCTGCTCTTCATAGTACTTTGCTGCGCCCGGATGGAACGGAACCTCGATGCCCTTTACTGCATCCTGGAGGTTCAGGAGGGAGAACTTGTCATGGCCGGCAGCCAGTGTCTCCTGATTTTCAAACATGGCCTTCGTGAGCTCATAGACAACATCCTCGGAGATGTCGGAGGCAACGATCAGGGTTGCGCGGACGGAGACGGTCATCGCATCTTCGGAGACGCCCTGGTAGGTGTCAGCGGGGATCACGGTCTCTGTGTAGAAGGAATACTTGTCCTGAAGCTTCTTGATGTGCTCCTCGTCGAGCTGGACGATGGAGACGTCCTTCACCGTGGCCAGGTCGACAACCGCTGTCGTCGGAGCGCCGGCAACAACGAACGCCGCGTCGATCTTGCCGTCCTTGAGGCTCTCTGCGGAGTCGCCGAAGGAAGCGTTCACAACGCTGATGTCGTCGAAGGTGAGGTCATAAGCTTCAAGGATCTGCTTCGCATTGAACTCGACGCCCGAGCCCGCGTCGCCGACGGAGACCGTTTTGCCGGCGAGGTCAGCCACCGTCTGGATGCTGCTGTCGCAGGTCACGATCTGGACGGTCTCGTCATAGAGACCCGCTATAGCCGAGAAGGTGTCGTAAGCGCCCTCGGACTCAAAGAGGTCTGTGCCGGTGTAAGCGTAATACATGACGTCGTTCTGCACGGTTGCAAGATCGGCATCGCCGTCATCGATCATCTGGATGTTGGCCTTGGAAGCACCGGTGGATGTCACCGTCAGCTCGGATTCCTCGAGAACGTCATTGAGGACCGTAGCCATCACGCCGCCGATCGCATAGTATGTGCCGGTTGTGCCGCCTGTGCCGAGGATCAGGTTGTCCTTGGCGAGGGCCGGAACTGCAGTGGATGCGATCATGGAGACCGACAGAGCCGTTGTGACGAGTGCAGAAACCATCTTTTTCATAAATGTATCCTCCTGTTTCTTTTTTTGGAAAACATTTCACAGCTATCATTACACCATAAATCCCAGCAAATTTCAATGCTTTATTGTGGTGACGTGAAATTCCGCCGCTCCTTTCCGGATCGCCTGCATAAAAAGAGGCGCGCATCCCCGCGCGGAATCAGGCCTCGCTCTCGTACGTCACGCTC
>CADCPJ010000185.1 GCA_902803245.1 uncultured Lachnospiraceae bacterium
ATCTTCATTCCCCTCTTCTTCGCCTCATCCAGCACGATGTCGAAGTCCCTCCACCACGAAGGCCCTGCAAAATCCGGATGCGGGCGGGACTCCAGGCAGACGGCTTTGATGCCGCACGCGTCGATCCGGTCCATTTCCCTGCGAATTGTCTCCTCGTCCTCGCCCTTCATCCACAGAAACGGCAGGATGTAGTTTTCGTTCCTGTCCATAGAGGACTCCAGAATTGCTCTGTCCATAGATGCCTCCCGGTGCTTTGTTTATCGGTGTTTTTGAATGTGCTGACTTCCTTTGGTATACCGCGTGTGCTCTTCACAAAAAAGCTGCCGTATCCGCCAACCGGTCTCAATGAGGTATTCGCAGCATCCCGGGTGCCGGGAGTGCTGAATAATTATACTATAGTCGTTAACGGAACTGTCTGCATAATCAGAACATTTCGTTTTCCCTATATGCAGTGAAACCAGGCAATTGCCCTCGGCAATTACTGAGGTTAGCCATTACAATTATATCAAAAACCGGGAGAGATAAAAAGCGGGCGAATCAGATAAGGCCGCGGCATTTTTGCGCGCCGAAGGTGAAATAGCTCTTTTTTCGGAGGGTTCATTCCGTTACAATAAAAGGATGCATGAGGAAGACAGAAAATGGCGCCGGGCAGGGCGCCGGCAAGTCGGGCAGCTGCAGGAAAAAGCATTTGCAAAAAAGCGGCTGTGGGAAAAAGTATTTGCAAAAAAGCGGCTGCGGGAAAAAGCATTTGCAGCAAAAGCGGCTGCAGAGTGGATCGATAAAAGAAAGGACACAGGCCGGTACACTTTATGATCATTTATCTCACAAGACACGGACAGACAAACCTCAACAAGGAGCATCTGATGCAGGGGCGGACGGATGAGCCGCTAAATGACACGGGACGCGAACAGGCCCGCCGGATGCGGAAGATCCTTATGGCTTCGCACCCGGGCCTTCATTTCGACGCGGTCTACTCAAGCACGCTGGACCGCGCGATTGAGACGGGCTCCATCATCGGCGGAGTCGGCCGGGAGGAAGTGATCACCGACGAAAGGCTCATCGAGACGGACTTCGGAAGATACGAGAAGAAGAACTACCTTCTCCTCGGTCCCGCCATGACCCTCTACTGGCGCTTTCCCGAGGTCTTTAAGACACCTGCCACCGTGGAGACCACCTCTTCCATGATCGGACGCAGCGTGTCCTTCCTTAAGGAGCTCGAGCAGAAGGATTATCAGTGCGTGCTTGTCGCGGCCCACGGAGGGATCCTCCGGACCTTATGCGGCTACCTCGACGACCGGAAGAACGGCCTGAGCTGGAGGCCGAAGCCGAAAAACTGCGAGGTGAAGGTCTACGAGTCCGCGAAGGGATCTCACAGGTTTATTGAGAGCTTCCACCTGTGAACAGACACCGCCGGAGTGCAGACAAAAAGGTGACAGCGGGGACTTATCCCCAATGTCACCTTTTTCTATTCTGCCGCTGAAATGCTGTCAAGAGAAACTTTGCAAAAAAGGTGACAATGGGGACTGTCCCCATTGTCACCTTATGTGCTGTAGCGGACGCGGATCAGCGTGATCTCGTTGGGCTGGAGCACCTCGTCGATCATCAGATCGCCGCCGGAGGAGTTCACCGTCCGGATCGTCATATTCGGCTCGCAGACGCGGCGCAGGTACTTCAGGTCATTCCTCGAGAGCTCGCGCTCGTAGTCCAGGTCCTCCCAGATCTTCATGACGCTTCCGCTCGTGTCGTTGATCCGGTAGACCTTCACGCGGTATGAGCCTTCCGTGACGCCCTCCAGCTTGATGTGGAGCTCCAGCTTCTGCCGGTCCTCATAGTACTTCCACATCGCCGTGCGCTCCATCTCGGTCTCGCTGGTCAGATAATAGTTGTAATTGAGCACCTGCTGGTTGTGGCAGATGATGCTGTAGTTGTCGTGGCGGTCCGTCGTGATGAGATAATTCTCCTCCCTCCCGATGTAGTAGGGGAAGAGCCTCTTCAGGAAATCATAGGCGAAGGCCGCCGGCTTCATGATCGCGTCCCTCGTAAGGAGCCCGGTTCCGCCAAAGAGGAGGTCCGGCGTGTCGAAGGAGGCGTGCTGCCGGTCGCTTCCCGCGCAGTAGGCCGCCACCTCCGCTTTGCCATACATGTCGATGGTGTTCTTGATGATATAGGCCGCCTTGAAGGTCGTGTCATTGATGTAATTGCGCACGCTCGGCGTCAGGTTCCACTCGGTGATGTAGAGCGGAAGGTTCCACATCCCGGCCTCCGCAATCAGTCTCTTCTCATGGTTCAGCGAATGGATGAGCGCCTCGTCGTCCGTATTCCTCCTCGCGTAGCGGTCAAGCCCGTCCTCTCTCCGCTCA
>CADCPJ010000186.1 GCA_902803245.1 uncultured Lachnospiraceae bacterium
ATCTGCCTCTTGGAATCATCTTGAACAGGTTGAACTCCTCGTGATTATTCTTCCATAGATTATCACATCCGGGCGGATGTGGCAAAGAAAATGGCAACTATTCAGCACTCCTGAAATCAGAGTAAAAAACAGGCAGAGAACCGGTCGATCTATTCGTTAAACTGCGGTTTGGCGAATAGATCTATCCCAGGCAATTGTACCATCCTCTGCACGAAAAAGCAATTCTCGAATGTCTGTTCCGAATATCTGTTTGCTTATGCCCTTCTGGTGTGATACACTTTATAGTATCGGGATGCTTAAGGAACACCGAAGGCGTCCCTTTTACGGAGCCATTTTCGCAAACTGCTGAATTGAGGAAATACGGAATATGACTTATGGAAAGATTTCATCCAAGCAAAGAGAAATTCTCGAATATATCAAGTCAGAAATTCTGAACAGAGGCTATCCGCCCTCTGTCCGGGACATCTGCGAGGCCGTTCATCTGAAATCCACATCCTCGGTGCACGCCCACCTGTCCTCGCTGGAGAAAAACGGCTATATCCGGAGGGACGCCACCAAACCCCGCGCCATCGAGATCATCGATGATCAGTACAATCTCTCCCGCAGGGAAGTTGTGAACGTCCCTGTCGTGGGTACGGTCGCTGCCGGCCAGCCGCTCCTCGCTGTCGAGAATATCGACAACTACTTCCCTATTCCGTCGGAGTATCTTCCGAACGTGGAGACATTTATGCTGAAGGTCAGCGGAGAAAGCATGATCAACGCCGGCATCCTGGACGGCGATCTCGTGCTCGTGGCGAAACAGAGCATCGCCAGGAACGGCGAGATGGTCGTCGCGCTCGTTGAGGATTCGGCTACGGTAAAGACATTTTACAGGGAAGACGGCTTCTTCCGCCTCCAGCCCGAGAACGACCATATGGACCCGATCATTGTGAAGGGGGATCTCCGCATATTGGGAAAGGTCATCGGCGTGCTGAGACTGATGTGAACGATAAAAAGCATCCCAGAACAGCTCTGAGATGCTTTTTTCTCAATGATTATTGCGTCGCTCAAAGAGATTCCCTTAAAATCACTCCTCTGCCTCATTGGTAGTGAATGCCAAAGAGATCAGGCTGATGCCGCCGAAGATGCAGAAGAAGCCGATCAGGATACCGACTGTGATCGCGGAGAACATCGGATAGATGAATGCAAGGATGCCGAGGATCACTGCGAGAATGCCGGAGATGAGGCCCCAGTACCAACCGTTTGAAGGTCTGGACTGGAAAGCAATGATGATCGATGTGACACCGACGACGAAGAGCCATGCGGCAAGGAAATAAAGGATGATGGTGTCAAATGCCAGTGTTCCGCCGGGACGAATGATAGCGACAATACCGACGATGATCGCGAGAATGCTGCACACAACCTCAAGTACGTGAGCTTTGCCCTGGATAGCCTTGACGATGCCGGCGATTCCGTATACGAACAGGAAAATAGCAAGGATAAAGCCGGTTGCCAGGAATGTTGCGAGAGGTGTCGCAATAAAAGAGATTCCGGCAATGATCAGGAATACTCCCAGGATGATACTTAATACTGCCATTACAAAAAAACCTCCTCAAATAAGAAATGATGTATAATACTCACATATGATCAGATGCGACGCGTAGCTGATCCTTAAGAGCAATCGGATTGCAAGATCCCTGATGATCCTTTGCAGGAACACAGACTCTGCTCTTCTATGCAAGTAAACGCAATGCAAAGAAGAGTATAATACTACGGTTCCTGTGAGTCAAGTAACCATTTGCGCATATTTGCTATATTTTGTAAGCTTTTTTTGATAGTTAGCACAATTTGCGCTTTTTATTACGAATACAAAGCGCATCCCGGGTGCCAGGGGTGCAATAAAGGCAGCAAATCTGTACTGTGAACTGTCTTTTTTATAGTCGTCAGCGAAATTGTCCGCTGCACAGAACTTTTCGTTTTCTCTATATGCAGTATACTTAACAATTGCCTTCGGCAATTACCAAGGTTAACCGGTATATCGGATACAGGAGATCACAGCCTATGAAACGCACTCTTGGAATTATCCTTCTCTTCCTCTTCAATACGTTTGTGTTTTCGCTGAGCGCGGAGGCTTCTACCACCCTGCTCGTATATCTGTGCGGCGCGAACCTGACGGAGAGCGCCTGCATTGACATCTACGAGATGGCTGAGGCTAAGACCGGGGACGACGTCCGGATCGCCGTTCTCGCCGGAGGCGCCCCATCCTGGGAATATGAAGAGATCGGCGGGAATACCAGAACATTTCTTACTATAGAAGACGGATATTTCGGGACAATCGAGGACTGGGGATGGAAGTCCATGGGCAGCGAAGAGAGCCTCCTCGAGTTCCTCGAATACGGCCTCACGGAATACCCGGCGGACAGGACCGCCGTCGTTTTGTGGGATCACGGGGCGGGGTCAGAGGCCGGAATCTGCTTTGACTACACGACGGACGACGAGGACGGGCTCTCTCTCAATGAGATAAACGACGTCCTCTACGATCTCCACGAGAAGATGGGCGGATTCCATATCGACATCTTCGGGTGTGACGCATGCCTCATGGCGAGCTATGAGATGGCTGCAATGCTCTCCTACTATGACATCGACTATTTCCTGGCCAGCGAGGAGCTGGAGCCGGATACCGGGTGGAACTACACCTCCTTTCTTCAGGCTTTAGGCAGGAATCCCAGGATGAGCAATGAAGAGCTCTGTGAGATCATCGTGGACAGCTATTTCGACGCTTCCCTTGAGGATGACCCGGACGCTTATCTTACGCTCAGCGCGATTGACTTAAGCGCGGTCGGGGCTCTTCAGGACGCGGTCGAGGACTTTGCCGGGGCGCTCCTTGAAGAACTGGACCGGGGAAATATTGCCGATGTCCGGCGCGGACGCAGCCGGCTCTACACACTCGGCTCTTTTGACGACGGCAGCTGGGATATGGTGGATATGGAGCAGGTGCTGTCCGCCTATGCCATGTTCGATCCGAATATCGCCGCAAGCGTGAAAAAAGAGCTTTCCGGAGCGGTGCTCTATAGCCGGCAGACGGACAACCTGGACAAGTGCTGCGGTCTCTCCATGCTCATTCCTCAGGACACGAAAGACGAATTTGAGGAGTACGTCGACGGCCTCGATCTCTCCTTCTATATGCCCAACTGGATCGGTTTCGTGAAGACGTATGCCGAGGCGCTCTCTTCCGGGAGCTACAGCTTCGGGAATACCACCCCGGCGCAGATCCCGGGAGGGAGCTCCGGCGGTTTCTTCTCGCATATATCGGAATTCATCAAAGACACGGCGGGAACTTACGGCTGGGATGAGGACAGCGGGGAATACATTGCTTCGGAGGAGAGCTCTCCGGAGGTCCATTTCGGCGAAAATGACTACGCCTTCACCGCTCTCCTTTCCAAAGAGGATCTCCGGTATCTGGACTATGTGGAAGGGATGCTGATGATGGATATCAGTGACGGCGAGACGACGGCCTACATCGATTTCGGTCTCATTCGGAATAATCTGATCAACTGGGACACAGGAGAGGTCTGCAGCCTGTTTGACGGCTCGTGCCCCTTCCTCGGGGATCAGCCGGTTCCGATCTATGACCAGATGAATACGGCTTCCGGCCGCCGCAGCCTCATTCCCGTGAAGCTGAACGGGGAGTACACCTATCTTGTGGTTGAATTTGACAGCGGAAGTACAGATGGCCGCATCATCGGCGCCAATGCCGGATATGACGAGGGCGGTCTTCCCATCCGCAGCACGACGCCTCTCCATGACGGAGACAGCGTCATACCCGTCTACACGATGTATTATGAGGGTGAGGAAGAGTCGGAAGAGCTTGAGGAGCAGGAATTTGACGGGGATGAGATCATCTGGAGCGACGGCATTGCGGTTCAATACCTCGACATCCGCGACGAGGAAGATCCGTTCGACATGATGTTCTGCTTTGTTCTGAACAATCTGTTCGGCGAATACACGCTGACAGATATCATCGATTTCCGTCTGTAGGATTTATCGTTTCATTCTGTTCCGGCCCGTCCTGACCTGCCGCGTTTTGGTCCGGCCTGCCCTGACCTGCCGCGCTTTGATCCGGCCCGCCCTGACCTGCCGCGCTTTGATCCGGCCCGCCCTGACCTGCCGCGCTTTGGTCCGCACCGCTCCCGGATGCATCCGCCTGCCCCGTGGTCTCACCTCTGATCAGCGCATCCTCCGCCTCGATCTGCTCGATCGTGCGGTCCCAGGGCCTCTCTTCGATCTTCATGTCGAATGCCCGAATGTCATTTCCGCGGAAGCGGATCTTCTGGTAGAGACCTCCGTCCTGGATGTAGCTGGGCCCGTTGTTGAATTCATGCGTGCGCGGGTTGACCTGCTCCACATAGTGGTAGGATTCCAGATCTCCGGGAAGTTCCTTCGCCTTCGTGCGCCTTAAGATGAATGTCTGAATGAGCGCCGTGAGGACTGCGCAGAGCGGTACGGCTACGACCATGCCGGTGGTGCCGAAGAATCCGCCCCCGATGATGATGGAAAGGATCACCATGTAGCTGGAGATGCCGACCGAGTTTCCGAGGATCTTCGGCCCGAGGAAATTCCCGTCGAACTGCTGCAGGCACAGGATGAAAATGATGAAAATGAGCGATTTGATGGGGCTGATCACGAAGATCAGGATCGTACAGGGAATGGCTCCCAGGAACGGCCCGAAGAACGGGATGATATTCGTCACACCGATGACGACCGAGATCAGGATCGAGTACGGCATCCTCATGATCACGCACGAAAAATAGGTGATGACTCCGATGATCAGCGAATCAATCAGCTTTCCGATCAGGAAGCCGCCGAATTTCGCGTCCACGAACCGCAGATTGAAGAGAAGGCGGTTTCCGGTCTCGATATTGAAAACCGCATAGATGAACCGCCTGAAGCGGGCCATCATGCCCTCCTTGGCGAGCAGCAGGTACATCGAGATGATGAGGCCGACAAAGAAGTTTTTGAAAAATGAGATAACGCCCATGACGCCGCTGGAGAGCTGACTGGCCAAGGCGTCGAGCTGCGGCACAAACTCTGAGCTTAAGAAATCCTGAACTCTCTTGACGACCGTGTCCATGACTGCGGCCGTCTTCTCGTCCAGCTCAGGGTTGTGGAAGGTGTCATTTATGAATTTGTTTACATTCTGCACATACGTCGGGAAGTTGAGAACGATGTTGCGGATGCTGTGAATGAGCTCCGGAACAATGCTTGAGATGAGCAGGTACAGGAGAAACAAAGACAGAAAGAGCGCAATAAAGGAACTCGCGACCCGCACTCCCTTCTTCGCCCGGTCACTGGGTTTTGTGCCCATCCGGATAAAGCTCTTGAAGAAGAGCTTCTCGAGGAGGACCATCACCGGATTTAAGATGTAGGCAATGACAAAACCGTAGATCACGGGCATGAAGACAGCGAAGATCTTCCTCAGTACGGCTCCGAGCGTCGTCGTCCGAAACAGTATGAAATATAAGAGCATACTCGCGGCAATGACAAGGAAAATTGTCACCGCGATTGAGGCATAATTTTTATTCGGCTTCCACTCCACTTGTGCGCTAGCCTCCGTAAGCATTCCACGAGGTCAAACCGTCTGACAGCTGCTTATTGCCGCAAACGAAAATGTCTGCCTTTATGAACAATCCCGAATTTCTGAGCACCGCTACAAGAAACAGTATATCACAGCGGCACCTGCAGGGCGAGAGAATAATCCCGTCACTTACGCCTTGTATTCCAGCTTCTTAAGAAGCTCCTCAAAGTACTCCGGCAGGGGCGCGGTAAATAACATGTACTCCCCCGTCCTCGGGTGGATAAAGCCGATCACCATGGCGTGCAGGGCCTGCCCTTCCAGGTGGTATGCCTGGCGCTGCGGCCCATAGACCTGGTCCCCCACGAGCGGATGCCCGATCGAAGCCATGTGCACGCGGATCTGATGCGTGCGGCCTGTCTCAAGGGAAAACTCGCAGTAGGTGAAGCCCTGGTATCTCTTCAGCACGTGGTAGTGCGTCACGGCCTCTTTCCCGCCCTCTCTCACGATCGACATCCTCTTCCGGTCGTACGGATTCCTGCCGATATTGCCTTCGATCGTCCCGTCGTCCTTCGGAACATTTCCGATGACGACGCCGCGGTATCTCCTCGTTATCGAGTGCTCCTTCAGCTGTTCGGCGATTGAGCGGTGCGCGGCATCATTTTTGCAGATGATGAGGGCTCCGCTCGTGTCCTTATCGATCCTGTGCACGATCCCGGGCCTCAGGACTCCGTTGATGCCGGACAGGCTGCTGCCGCAGTGGGCAAGGATGCCGTTGACCAGTGTTCCGTCCGCATGCCCCGGTGCCGGGTGGACGGTGAGTCCCTTCGGCTTGTCCACGATGAGCAGGTCCTCATCTTCATAGAGGATGGACAGATCCATCTCTTCAGGCAGAATCTCGAGGGGCTTCGGGTCGGGAAGCGTGATCTCCGCCGTCTCGCCGGCCGCGGCTTTCCGGCTCGCTTTCACGGCTTTTCCGCCGATCCGGACAGCGCCTGCATCGATCAGCTCGCGGATATAGCTTCTCGAGAGCTCAGGGAGCAGAAGGGCGAGCGCCCGGTCGACCCGCATGCCGTCATATTCCTCAGTAAAAACCGCTTCCCTGATTTCGCTCATGCTTCTCTCCCTCCCTCTTGTGTCAGCTTCTTCCCGCTGCATCTCCGCTCAATGCCTCCTCGCCTGATCTAATGGGCATCTCTTTCCGGCGTGTCGAAGAGAACCCAGAGGATGAGCAGGAAAGCCGAAACCGTCACGCAGATGTCGGCGACGTTGAAGACCGGGAAGTCGATCAGGCGGAAATACAGGAAATCCCGGACATACCCATAAGATATGCGGTCAATCAGGTTTCCGACCGCCCCGGCCATAAGGATCGCCGTCAGGACCCTGAACCTCATCCCGCGTGCATCCGTGCTGACCTTAAGCTGAAGGACCACGATGACGGCCAGGATCACCGCCGTGATGAGGATAAAGAGCCACTTGGCATTTGGCAGAATGCTGAATGCCGCCCCGTGGTTCTCAATATAGTGCAGCTCGAACACGCCCGGAATCACTGCGGCCGGATTCCCCGGCAGTTCCCGCGCGGCATAGATCTTTGTGATCTGGTCCAGGAAGACGAGAGATAAGACAATCAGAGCTGAGACGAGCAGCTGGCCGGCGAGGCCTTTCCGCCCGGAGCCGGACTCCTGCTCCATTGTATTTCTTTGCCCGGAGTAGGATTCCTGCTCCATTGCATTTCTTTGCCCGGAGCCGGACTCCTGTTCCATTGTATTTCTTTGCCCGGAGCCGAACTCCTGTTCCGTTGTATTTCTTTGCCCTAAGCCGGACTCCTGCTCCATTGCATCCCTTTGCCCTAAGCCGGACTCCTGTCCTCCCGTCTCTCGCAGGCCGATGTCGTTTTCTCCGTTCTCTTCGTTCCTTCTTCCCATGCCGTCACGCTCCAGATCGTAGGTTATACTGGTTTCCTATTCAGATAACTGTTCAGTCCCCCGCACATAAGGCTCCTCATACAAGTACGGACAGAATCCCCCGCACATAAGGCTCCTCATGCAAGCACGGACAGAATTCCGCGCATGAGCTCCTCATCCGTCACGTCGTCCGTGTAGAACGCCTCCCCGATCCTCCGGATCAAAACGAAGCGGATCTGACCGCCTGCCATCTTCTTGTCCGACTTCGTGTACCGGAAGACTTCCTCCGGATCGAGCCCCTCCACTTTCACCGGCAGCCGGAAATACCGGCACAGGTCCGTGATTCGTCCGAACTCCTCTTCCGTCAGATATCCTCTGTCCGCGCTCATGCGCGCTGCGGCCGCAAGCCCGGCTCCCACGCAGTATCCGTGCAGCATGGTGAAGTTCTTCGCCTTCTCGACGGCGTGCCCGATCGTGTGGCCAAGGTTGAGGAGGGCGCGCTCTCCCTTCTCTTTCGGGTCTCTCTCGACGATCTCCGCCTTGATTTCCGAGCATCTGCCGACGAGGTCATAGAGGATTCCCTCCTTCCGCGCGAGAATCTCAAGCCTCTTCCTCTCGATTGCGCTAAAGAGCCTCGCGTCCGCAAGGAGCGCCGTCTTGATGACCTCGCCCATGCCGGAGAAGAACTGCTCTTCAGGCAGGGACTGGATCGCCGAAGTGTTCGCGTAGACTAAAGAAGGCATATGGAATGCCCCGACCATGTTCTTGAAGCCCTCATAGTCCACGCCGGTCTTCCCGCCGATGCTCGAATCGATCTGCGCGAGCAGGGTCGTGGGCAGCTGGATCACGGGAATCCCCCTCAAGTAAATGGAGGCAGCGAAACCCGCCATGTCTCCGACCACCCCTCCGCCGAGAGCGGCGATGCAGTCCTTCCTGTCAAAATGAAGCGAGATCAGCTCTCTTAAGAGCCCTTCGACGCTCCTTAAGTTCTTGTGCTCCTCTCCCGCCTCAAACACATAGGTGTGAACCTCGGAAAAATACGGCATAAGGATCTGGGCCACCTCCTTCGCAAAGAGGACGGAAGTGTTGGAATCGGCCGCGATCATAATCCGATGTCCTAAGGGAGCAAGTTTCGAGATGCTCCCGGGCAGTTCATAGAATGAATCCCTTATGACGGGAAATACAGAGTTTGTCATAATTCTCCACCACCTTCCAAAACTGTAACTATTCAGCACCCCTGAAATCAGAGTAAAAATCAGGCAGAGAACTTGTTCTTTGAATGGTTTTTGCTCTGATTTCGGGGCGGACAAGACGCGGAGCCTCTCTGAACGCCC
>CADCPJ010000187.1 GCA_902803245.1 uncultured Lachnospiraceae bacterium
ATAAAAATGTCATTGCCAATTGGTGTTCAGGTTTATTCGATCCGCGACGAGGCTGAGGCCGACATCGTAGGGACTTTCCGCAAAGTGAAGGAAATGGGTTATGACGGCGTTGAACTGGCCGGACTGTACGGCCATTCCCCGGAATACGTCAAGGGCGTCTGTGATGCTCTGGAGCTGGTGCCGATCTCCGCACACGTTCCGATCCTTGACATGATCAACGAACCGGACAAGACCTTCGATATCTACAGAAGGATCGGCTGCAAATACATAGTGGTTCCCTACGTCACGGAAGAGCGCAGACCCGGCGGAGACCATTTCTTTGCCATGATAGACGAAATAAACGAACTGGGCAAAAAGGCGCGTGAATACGGCCTCATCCTCCTTTACCATAACCACGATTTCGAATTCAGAAAAGTAGACGGTGAATATGGCCTCGACATCCTGTACAGCAGGATCCCGAAGGAAAATCTCCAGACAGAACTTGATACCTGCTGGGTGAACGTAGGCGGCGAAGACCCCGCGAAATACCTGCTCAAGTATGCCGGAAGAGCGCCGGTGGTCCATCTCAAGGACTTCAACATGAGCGGCAAGCTTCCCGAGCATCTCTATGCTCTCATCGGCATGGATGATGACAAGAAGGACGACGAGCCCTCCACATTCGAGTTCCGTCCCTGCGGCCACGGCATGCAGGATATGCCGGCCATCATCGACGCGTCCGTCAAGGCAGGCGCCGAATGGGTCATAGTCGAGCAGGACGAGCCTTCCATGGGCCTCTCCAGACTTGACTGCGTGAAGATGAGCATTGAATATCTCAAATCATTCGAGTGGTGAAAAAATGACGGGACCGGCACATCGGTCCTGTCTCTGTATTAAAAATAGAAAAAAGATAAGGAGACAGCAGAAAGATGAATGACCGTAAATTCAGAATCGGAATCATAGGATGCGGCGGCATTTCGCACGCCCATATACAGAATTACCTTAAACAGCCGGACATGGAGATCGTCGCCATGGCCGACCTGATCCCCGGAAGAGCTCAGGAGACGGCCGGGGAGTTCGGACTTAAGGGAGTCCGTTTCTACCCATCCCACAAGGAGCTCATAGACAGCGAGAAAGATCTTGACGGAGTCAGCGTATGCACATACAACAGCCAGCACGCAAGCTGCGCGGTATACGCCCTTGAGCACGACCTGCCGGTCCTGCTCGAAAAACCATTTGCGGACACCCTGGAAGAGGCGCAAAGGATAGTGGAGGCCGAGAAAAAGAGCAAAGCCTTCGTAACACTCGGCTTCCAGCCCAGATTTGACGCCAACATGCAACTGGTGAAAAAAATATGCGAATCCGGTACTCTCGGAAAGATCTATTATATCCAGACAGGCGGCGGCCGGAGAAGAGGCATACCCGGAAACTCCTCTTTCTTCAGGAAGGATACAGCCGGCATAGGAGCCATGGGAGATATAGGCTGCTACTCACTTGACATGGTGCTGAATGCCATCGGATACCCGAAACCGGTCACGATCACGGGATACACTTCAGACTTTTTCGGGAAAAACCCGCAGTACAATCCTCTTGGCAAAGAGGGAGCGGAACAGTTCGGCGTCGATGATTTCGCAGCAGGTTTCATCAGACTTGAAGGGGACATAATACTTGACTTCAGGATCTCATGGGCCATGCACCTGAACACGCCGGGCGACACAGTCATCCTGGGTACGGAAGCCGCGCTCAGGATCCCGTCCACCGACTGCTGGAACGGCTCTGTCGGTCCCCTTACGATCTACAGGGACGAGCTCGGGCAGAGAGTCCAGACCGTGATCCCCAAGATTGACACCGGAGAGGAGGAGTGGCTCAAGCTGTTCGAAATGAAGATACGTTCGTTCCTCGATGCGATCAAGACCGACGGACCGGCCCCCGTGCCCTCTTCCCAGATCATATACAACCAGGCTATCATCGACGGGATCTACAGATCCGCGGAACTGGGCCGCGAGATAACCTTCGAAGAACTCATTTCAGGCAAATAATCTGAGAAACCGCATAAATATATCAAAGGAGTATCAGCATGAAAAAGCTTTCTGTCATTCTTGTCATAGCAGCGCTTGTTTCACTGCTTGCAGTCGCAGTATCTGCGGCTCCC
>CADCPJ010000188.1 GCA_902803245.1 uncultured Lachnospiraceae bacterium
ATACTCTGTCTCCTCTATTAAAGGCAGTTTTCAGCTTGCAATTTCTGACTTACAGACGTCAGTCTGATTGGCTCCTATTATTGATTTATAATCAAAATTGACCTGCGGGCCCATCCGCCCGCAGGTCCAAATAGCTGCAAGCCCATCTGTGTCAAGCTGCAACCGGCATTTCCGTCACCTTATGGATCGCTCAAGGAAAGCGCTCCATAACCTGCTCTTATTGAGCGCCGTCGATGGCTGCCCAGTTCTCCTCGATGGCCGCGCAGGTGGCATCCTTGTCAGCGGTGCCCGAGATATAATCCTGCATCAGCTCACCGAACTTCTGCCACCAGCTGTCCGTGGAATAGCAGACGCCGAGCGGGGCCGCGCCCTTCTCCTCTTCGAGAGCGCTTCCCTGCTTGATGACCTCAAACTCACTCTCCGCATCCGTAGCGACAGGAGGAACAACGCCGGCGACATCCGTGAACCAGGAGATGCCGTAGTCCGATGTGTACCACCAGTTCACGAAGTCGAGGGTGGCCTGAAGAGCATCCGAATCCTTCGCTACGTGGAGGGCCTGGTCAGATCCGGAGATCACCTGGCACTGGGCCGGGTCATCCGTCACAGGGTAGCCGCTGAAGCCAACCTGCAGCTCCGGATCGATTGCGAGAGAATCCGACTCAATCCATGCGCCCTGGCCGACGACCATCGCAGCCGTGCCGCCGCCGTATGCAGCGAGCTCACCGGAGAGGTCCGTCTCAAGCGGCTTGTCATCGCCGTACTGAAGAGTCAGATCGATAAAGTCAAAGAAGTTGTTGTAGATCTCGGGGAGATCAGCGATCTTTGCTTCACCTCTCTCAAACTGCTGGACAAGTTCCGCAACGGTCACGCCCGCCGACTCGGCAGCAGGAGCGAGGAAATGCTGGAAGACATGTTTGAAGACCCACCACTCCGCATAGCCTGTGGTGAAGGGGGTGTAGCCGGCTGCGGAGATCGCTTCACATGCCGCTTTCAGATCCTCGACCGTCTCCGGAGCCTCAAGGCCGAGCTCATCAAAGATCCCGTTGTTGTAGACAAGGCCGAAATAGTTGCCCTTGATGGCAATGCCGTAGAGGCCGCCGCCCTCCTCCGTGGAGGCCATTGCGGATGCGACCGACGGAAGCATCGTCTCTTCGAGAGGCTGCCCCGACAGATCATAAGAATACTCCCGATAGACGTCGATCTCCTTGCCCGACGTGGATGAGAAAATATCCGGAACCTCACCGGAATTCAGTTTTGCCTTAAGCAGTGTGGGATAGTCATTCTGTGTGGTCTCATAATTGATCGTGACGTCCGGGGCCACTTCCTTGTAGGCGTCGATCAGCTCCGTGATTGCGTCCGCATATTCCGGCTGGCTGATGAACATATAGACCTCATTTTCGTCCGCGGAAACCGTTCCCGCGAAGAGGCCGAGAGCCATCACCGAGGTGAGCATGATACTGATAACCTTTTTCTTCATACCAATTCCTCCTATATAGAATCATTTTTTATAATACACATGCCCCGCATGATGTATTTCCCACAATAAGGGGGCGAGCTTCTTCCCGCCGCTCAGCCCTTGACCGCGCCTGCCACAACGCCGTCCACAATATATTTCTGCAGTGCGATGAAAATGATGATGGAAGGCGTCACCGCCAGCACCATAGCGGCCATCGCGTAATGCCACTTCGTGTTCATCTGTCCGACAAAGGTGTATGCCGCCAGAACCAGCGTCTTGGTCTCGTTGCTGCTGTTGACCATGAGGAGAGGAAGCAGGAAATCATTCCAGATCCACATCACATCCAGCACGATAACGGTCACAGTCACCGGTTTCAGCAAGGGGAAGATCACGTAGAAAAATGTCTTATTCGTGCTGGCTCCATCAATCATCGCGCTCTCATCGAGCTCCTTTGGAACGGTCTTCATAAAATTGTAGAAGATGAAGGTCGCCATGGGTATGCCAAAGCCCCAGTACTGGATGCCGAGACCCACCTTGCTTCCGGACAGATGGATGACATTCATCGCTTTCAATAAGGTGATCATGATTGTCTGGAAGGGGATAAGCATCGGCGTGATGATAAGCAGGTGAGCGATCTTCGTGTAGCGGTTCTTTCTCCTGTCCATCATATACGCCGCCATGGAACTGAAAAACACGATTCCGGCTATGCCGATCACGGTAATGATGACGTTGTTCAGAAACAGCTTCCCGTATTTGATCTTGTCGATCACATACGTATAGTTTTCAATCTCCAGCTTGCTTGGCAGCGCGATGGCGTCCTTCACAATCTCGCCGAAAGGCTTGAAGGAGTTCATGAACATCAGGAACACCGGATAGATATAGATCACGGCAAGGATCACAAGGACTATAATCATCACGACCTTGGTCACGGCTCTTTTTCTTCTCATGGCAAACAGCCTCCCTCACCTCTATAGTTCCACTTCCCGTCTGCTGAAGATCTTCAGTACGATCTGCGTCAGAATCAGCACGACGAGGAAGTAGATGATCGATTCTGCAGAGCCAAGCCCGTAATTATTATTCTGGAAGGCTTCCTTGTAAATCTGCAGTGTCACGGAGTACGTCGACGACCCGGGCCCGCCCTTCGTGAGGGCCAGGATGATGTCGAATACCTTGAGCCCGTTCGTGAGGGACATGAAGATACAGGTCGTGATGGACGGTCCCAGAAGGGGGAAGATCACTTTGAAAAATGTCTGCCTGCTGTTTGCCCCATCCACAGTGGCAGCCTCGATCACGTCCTTGGGCACGGCCTGCAGGCCCGCAATGTACAGGACGATATAGAATCCGAGCGACTGCCACACGCCGACCATGGCCACGGCATAGAAGGCCAGCTTCGGATCCCCCAGCCAGCTCAAATCCCAGATTCCCCAGCCGGTCAGGTCCGCCAGCCTGGCGAAGCCCTGCGTGAAAATGAACTTCCAGATAAAACCGACGATCGTCATACTCATGATGTAGGGGATAAAAAAGACACCCCTCATGACGTTGGCCAGCTTAAACTTCTTTGTCAGGAACACAGCGAGGAACAGGGCGATGACATTGGAAAAGATGATGAACACGATTGTATAGCGGATCGTAAACCACAGTGCGCTCCCAAACTCCCCGCCGGAGCTGAACACCGTCTTGAAGTTCTCAAATCCGATAAACTCCGCGTCCTTCGCGATGCCGTTCCACCTGGTCAGAGAATAATACCCGCTCATGATGAACGGGATATACATCATCATTGCGACCAGGATCAGGGCCGGAAGAGTATAGAGGAGCAGATCGAAGATTTCTTTTCTCTTGCGTTTACCTGAAAACATAGGGCGTCCTCTCACACTGTGCACATTTTATAGTATTTAAAAAATTCTATCATATCCATGTGCACTTTTGCAATATGAGTGCTATGATAATTTCATGGGCACACCATGATATCGCATCAAGGCGTCGGGGACGGTTCCCCATAAAACTGTCATTTTTTACAACACCCGCTTCACCAAAAAGGCTCCGGGCCAAAGGTTGCCCGATGGAGGCCCGTTCCGCTTCGGGCATAACAGAAAAGCAACAGTAAGGGCCATAACAGATCATTAAAAAGGAGAGAGCGGTTCCTCCCACCCTTTCAGGATGAGCAGGTTTCCGCCGCAAAAAGCATGAAACGGATCAGTATAGAAGAGAACGGACTGTATGTCGTCTACGAGATCAATGAGGAGGGAGAGCTGAAGCTTCTGCACTTTGCAGCTATCCCTCTTATGGAAGAGGATCTGCGTTCCCCCGAGGGGACCGCGGCCTTCTACCCCGTTGAAATCCAGCTGTCAGGTCTGAACAGACCCCTGGAAATCCACGGGCTGAAGTATGCGGAATCCACGCCCTCCTTCCGCCTGAAATACATTTCCCATAGAGACTTCCGGAATGAGCTCGGGCGCAAGCTCGAGTGGACGCTGGCCGACGCCCCCACAGGCCTCACCGCGATCTGCCATCTGCAGTTTTTCGACGGCATCAAGACGGCAAGAAGCTGGACGGAGGTGATCAACAGCGGCGCAGAAGAGATGGGACTTGAGATGGTCTCCTCTTTTGTCCTGTCCGGCATAGAAAAAGAGGGGAATCAGCTCCCCGAGGAAAAGATGGAAATCCTCCTCGGCCACAACGCCTGGATGAAGGAGCTGCTCTTCAGCCGCCACTCCCTTCTCGATTTCGGACTCGCTTCCACCCAGCGCACCATGCCCCGGCGCTCTTCCCAGATGCTCTCCATAAGCAACACCGGCAGCTGGTCGGCAAAAGAGCACCTTCCCCTGGCCGCCATCCGGAACAGGGAAGCCGATCACACGCTGTTCTTCCAGATCGAGCACAACGGGTCATGGCATTTTGAGATCTCGGACGCGAGGGACCACCTCTATCTCCTCCTGTGCGGACCCGATGAGCTCCATGGCCACTGGTGGAAATGCCTCTCCCCCGGGGACCGCTTTGTCAGCGTTCCTGTCGGGATAGCCGCATCCCCCGGAGGTCTCGAGGAGGCCGCTGCCGAAATGACAAAATACAGGCGCGCCATCCGCAGGGAGAATGCGGACAACCGCCGCCTTCCTGTCATTTTCAACGATTACATGAATTGTCTCTTCGGGGATCCCACCGCAGAAAAAGAATATCCTATGATTGACAAAGCAGCTAAGGCCGGCTGCGAATACTACGTCATCGACGCCGGCTGGTACTCCGACGGCAGCTGGTGGGACAGTGTAGGCGAATGGCTTCCCAGCAGGGCGCGGTTCCCGGAAGGCCTCTATGCCGTTCTTTCTTACATCCGCAAAAAGGGCATGGTTCCGGGGCTGTGGCTCGAGATCGAGGTGATGGGGATTCACTGTCCAAAGGCCGCCCGTGTGCCGGATGACTGGTTCTTCATCCGTCACGGGAAGCGAACGGCTTATCGCAGCCGGTATCAGCTGGATTTCCGAAATGAAGACGTTGTCGCCCATGCAGCCGGGGTGATCAGGCGGCTGGTGCGGGACATGGGCGTCGGCTACATCAAGATGGATTACAATATCGAAGCCGGGATCGGCACGGAGAGAAATGCGGACAGCTGCGGAGACGGGCTGCTTGAGCACAACCGCGCCTATCTGGCATTTATTGACAGTCTCTTTGCGGAATTTCCGGACCTCGTCATCGAAAACTGCTCCAGCGGCGGGATGCGCATGGATTACGCCATGCTGAGCCGTCACTCCCTGCAGTCGACCAGCGATCTGGAGGACTACCGGCTCTACTCCACGATCGCGGCCAATGCGCCGGTGGCCCTCGCCCCCGAACAGGCGGCGGTCTGGTCCTATCCCATAAAGAGCGGCGACGAGGAGGAGACGGTCTTCAATATGGTAAATGCCATGCTCCTCCGCATCCATCAGAGCGGTCACCTCGTGGATCTGAGCCCTTCGCGCTTCGAGCTGGTCCGGGAAGGGATCCGCTTCTACAAGGAGATCCGGGAGGATCTCCGGGATTCCCTGCCGTTCTGGCCGCTGGGACTCTCCTCGCCGGACGATCCCTTCGCCGCTCTCGGTCTCCACACGAAGCACGGCGACCTGATCGCTCTGTGGAGAAGAAACACGGAGGCAGACACGGTCGACCTGCCGCTTTGCCACCTGGCGGGAAAAGCCGCCGGCGCGGAATGCGTCTATCCCCGCAGTATGGGATGCGCCCTCTCTTTAGACGAGAAGAGCGGCACGCTGCGCGCCACTCTTCCTCATCCG
>CADCPJ010000189.1 GCA_902803245.1 uncultured Lachnospiraceae bacterium
ACCGTCCCGCCGGTGGCGATCAGGTCGTCGATGAGGACCACCTTGTCGCCCGGCTCGATCGCGTGCTTGTGGATCTCGACGGTGGACGTTCCATACTCCAGATCATAGGACTGGGACAGCGTCTCACAGGGGAGCTTCCCCGCCTTCCGGATCAGTTCAAACGGCTTGTGCAGGTTGTAGGCGATGGGCATGCCGAAGACAAAGCCTCTCGACTCGAGGCCGGCGATCTTATTGAATTCCACTCCTTCGAGTTTCTTCTGCATCTCGTCGATGGCAAGCCTGAGACCGTCCGCGTCTTCGAGAACGGAAGTGATGTCTCTGAAAATGACTCCCTTCTGCGGGAAATCCGGAATCGAGCGGATATAATCCTCAATGCGTTCTTTTGCCATGGCGGCTACCCTCCTTATTATGAAGTGATATTCGTTAAACTTAAGTAACTGCCGAAGGCAATTACACAAATTATCTGTATATAGGGAAAACGAAAGGTTCTTACACAGCAGATCATTTCGCTGACAGCTGTAAAATAAGGCAATTGCCCCGGCAATTACCAAAGTTAACCGGTACAGCAGCACAGGTCCCATGAGGACCGGCTGAATAAATACAATCCAATTAACTATAGCACTTTTGCGTTCTCATTGAAAGTGGCTTATCACAATCTGGATGCGTCTTTGCCCCAGATAGTCGTTTATCTCCGGCTCGTAGCAGATAGCGACGTCGGGGTTTTCCTCGATCCTTTTGTAGAGCTCGTCCACGTTGTGGAAGCAGATCGCGTCGAGCTCCGGCCCCTCCACCATCGGGCGGAAGCCGATTCCCGAGGGATCGGGCCCGGACTTGCCGCTGACCATCGACCTCACCCTGGTCTTCAGCAGGTTGTGCTTCGCCCCGAAGAGCCGGGGATGATCGCAGTACACATGCTTCTGTGCGAAGAGCGGCTTCTCGTTGCCCTTTCCGAAGGGCTCGAGGAGTCCGATCTGCTCTATCAGCTCCTCCGTCACATAGCTGATCGGCATCGGCACGTCGATGCGCACTTTCGGAAGCAGCTCCTTCAAAGTCAGGGTGCAGTTCTCATTGATGCGCCTGCGGAATTCGCCGACATCCTCTTCCTTAAGCGTGAGCCCGGCCGCCATCGGATGTCCGCCGAACCTGATGAGTATGTCCTTTAGCTTTTTCAGCTCCTCGAACATCGAATAGTTCTCGGTCGATCTCCCGGACCCCTTCGCCCCGTCCTTAGACCTCGTGAGCACGAAAGCGGGCCTCATATAGGTCTCCCTCAGCCTCCCCGCGATGATCCCGGCGATGCTCTCATGCACTTCGGGCAGAAAGACCACGAGCACCTTGTCGCGGAAGAGCTCCTTAGTCTCGATGACCTCCTTCGCCTCCTTGAGTCCGCTCTCCGTGAGGGACTTCCTGCTGTCGTTGAGTTCCTTTAAGTCCTCGGCGAAGCGCCTCGCCGCATGCTCATTTTCCGCTTCGAGGAGGGAGAGGGCGCGCATCGCGCTGTCGAGCCTTCCGCTCGCGTTGAGGCAGGGACCAAGTATGAACCCGATGTGATAGGTCGTGATCACTTCGGGCTTTATGCCCGTCACATCGCACAAAGTGGCAAGCCCCGGATTGTCCGTCTTCCTCAGCCGCCTGATCCCTTCTTTCACGATGATGCGGTTCTCACCGGTCAGCTCGACGATGTCGCCCACCGTGGCAAAGGCCGCATACTGCAGCATGTTCATCTCCCTGTCGCCGCCGAGGGCCAGGATCAGCTTCCAGGCGATTGCGGCTCCGCACAGGTTTTTATTGGGGGATGAGTCGTCCGCCCTCTTCGGGTCGATCACGGCGTCCGCCTCCGGGATCTCCATGACCTCATGGTGGTCGGTGATCACCACGGTCATCCCATAGCTCTTCGCCAGCGCCACGGCTTCCACGGCGGCAATCCCGTTGTCGCAGGTGAGTACCGTGTCAATCCCCTCGCTGCGGGCGTTCTCAATGAGGTTCACATTCATGCCGTACCCGTCCCGCACCCGGTCGGGAATTCGGATATCCGCCTTTCCTCCGAGCTCGGATATGCCTCTCTTCAGTATGTAGGAGGCCATGATCCCGTCGATGTCATAATCTCCGATCACGCGGATCGGCGCGCCGGATGCGATCTTTTGCTTAAGTATCTGAACGGCCCTGTCCATATCTTTAAGCGAAAAGGGATCCTCCAGACATTCAAGTCCGCCGTTAAGATAAGCTTCGATCGCCTCGTCCCCGACGATCCCCCTGTTGCGGATGACGCGGGCGATCACGGGATCGATGCCGAATTTTTCGGCGATCCTTGAGAAGTCGTCCTTCCTTGCCATCACAACCCAGTTCTCCTGCATATCCGTTTCACCTCTAAAGTACATGTAACTGCTTCGTTTTCCCTGCAGGCGCCGCCATTTTAGCGCA
>CADCPJ010000190.1 GCA_902803245.1 uncultured Lachnospiraceae bacterium
GCGAAGAGTATGTCCTTGAGTTGGAACATATCCGCAAAGAATATCCGGGCGTTGTCGCGCTGAAAGATGTCACTCTTCAGCTCAGGCGGGGAGAGGTTCTCGGCCTGATCGGCGAGAACGGAGCCGGGAAGTCCACCCTGATCAAGTGCTGCTCGGGAGCAGTTATTCCCACGTCGGGAAAGATCAAGGTGAACGGAAAAACATTTGACAGGATGACCCCTCAGCTCGCGGCTGAGAACGGCATCGCGATTATCTACCAGGAATTCAACAACGTCGGCGAGCTCTCCGCGGCGGAGAATCTCTTCCTCGGCCGTCCGATCCGGAACGGGATCATGATCGACCGGAAGGCGATGGAAAGAGAGGCGAAGAAGGCCTTTGACCAGCTGCAGATCAAGATCAACCCCGCCGAGCTGGTGAAAAACCTCTCCGTTGGTTATCAGCAGATGATCGAGATCGCGAAGGCGATCCAGCAGAACGCGAAGGTCCTCATCATGGATGAGCCGAGCGCGCCTCTTACGACCAACGAGGTCGAGAACATGTTCAAGGTTGTGGAGCTTCTCCGCAAACAGGGCGTGTCCATCATCTACATCTCTCACAGGCTCGAGGAGATCTTCCGCTTAAGCGACCGGATCGAGGTCATAAGGGACGGTGAGTACGTCACGACGCTGATTACGCCTGAGGCGACCGTCGATGAACTGATCAAGCTGATGGTCGGCCGCGAGATGACGCAGAAGTATCCGGAGAGGAAGCCCTGCATCGACAGGAGCAAGGTCGTTCTCGAGCTTCAGGACGTCTGCGGCAACGGCGACAGGAATATGACCCTCAAGATCCACGCAGGCGAAGTGCTGGGCCTCGGCGGTCTGGTCGGAGCCGGGCGGACGGAGCTCGCGGAGGTCATTTTCGGGTCGAAGAAGAAGGATTCCGGCAAGATGCTCCTTAACGGAAAGGAGATCAACCCGAAATCCCCGAGGGAGGCGATCAACTTAGGCATCGCGCTCGTGCCGGAGGACAGAAAGCGCCACGGGGCCCTTCTTACGAATTCGATCAAGAACAACGTCAATATGCCGATCTACGAGCGCATCTCCAGGGCCAGTGTCATCAATTCTTCCGTCGAGAAGAGCACGGCAGAGAAATACCGCAAGGACATCCAGATCAAGTGCCCGACCATCAACATGCCGGTGAAGAACCTCTCCGGCGGAAATCAGCAGAAGGTCATTCTCGGAAAATGGCTTGCTGCAGATTCCCAGCTGATTATCTTCGATGAGCCTACCCGCGGCATTGACGTCGGTGCGAAGTACGAGATCTACAAGCTCATCAACGACCTCGTGGAATCCGGGCGAAGCGTCCTCATGATTTCCTCGGAAATGGAGGAGCTGATCGGAATGTCTGACAGAATCATAGTCCTCGCCGAAGGAGAGATGACCGGCGAGCTCCAAAAAGAAGAGTTCAATGCGGACACAATCATGGCATATGCCTCTTCTGTTGTGGATAATAAGGAGGTTTCATAATATGAGTTTTAAAAATGTGCTGAAATCCAATGCGATCTGGCTGGTATTTATCCTCGAAGTGATTGTGTTTGCGATAGCGAGCAAAGGCGCTTTCATCCGCGCGGGTAATATCATCAACATCTCCCGCCAGGTTGCCTATTACGGAATTGCTTCCATCGGTATGACGTTCGTGATCCTGATCGCAGGAATCGACCTCTCCATCGGCTCGATCATCACACTGGTCAACGTGGTCTGCGCTTTCCTCATGGTGAACATGGGCATGAACATGTGGCTCGCGATCCTTATTTCCATCGCCATGGCCACCCTCATCGGCATCTTAAACGGCGCCATGGTTGCCAGCATCGGCATCCCGGCTCTCATAGCGACCTTCGCGTCACAGACGATCTTTGAAGGTGTGGCTTACCTCATTTCCGGCGGCCGCCCGATCTCCGGCCTTCCCGAGGGCTTCGCCCTCTTCGGGAGATGGTCCGTCGGCGTCGTCCCCGTCTGCACGATCATCATGATTGTCTGCTTCGCGATCGGCAGCTTCATCCTCAATAAGTCCTACTTCGGCCGCTACTTCTATGCGATCGGCGGCAACGAGGAGGCGGCGGAGCTCTCCGGCATCCGCGTCAACCGCGTGAAGTATCTCATCTATGCGCTGTCCGGCCTTTTCGCGGGCCTCGCCGGCATTGTCCTTCTCTCCCGCTCCAATTCCGCACAGAGTACGGTCGGTAAGGGACTTGAGTTCGACGTCATCACCTGCGTCGTCCTCGGCGGCGTGTCCGTCAACGGCGGTGTCGGCCGCATCTCCGGCGTCGTTGCCGGTGTTCTCATCATCGGCTGCCTCACGAACGGCATGATCCTCATGGACGTCAGCGAGTACACACAGATGGTCGTCAAGGGCCTCGTCCTTGCCGTTGCCGTCGGCATCGACTGCATTTCCAAGAAGCGCCAGACCGTATAAGTGTCCGGCTTCATAAGTACAAATGATGTGTGCGGCAGGATGATATGAGGCACGAAAGAAGGCTCTTACCGTCCTGCCGCCTCTGTCACAAAGCGTCCCGAATACCGGGGGTGCTGAACATGAGAAGATAAAGAGAGGATTGAGGGACAAATGAGCGGAAAAGAGAGTATTATGGGGGGCAGGACTGCCCTCGGAATCGAGTTCGGATCGACAAGAATCAAATCCGTCCTCATCGATTACGACGGGACTGTACTGGCCACGGGAACCTATGACTGGGAGAATTCCTTCGTGGACGGGATCTGGACATATGAGCTCAAGGAAGTCGAAAAAGGGCTTCAGGGCTGCTACGCTTCCCTTAAGGAAGCCGTGCGGGACACCTACGGCGTGACGCCCGTCACTTACGGCGCCATCGGAATCAGCGCCATGATGCACGGGTATATTGCCCTTGATAAGGATGACCGTCAGATTGCCCGCTTCCAGACCTGGCGGAACACGAACACGACGGCTGCGGCGGATGCCCTGACCGCAGCGCTTGATTTCAACATCCCGCTCAGGTGGTCGGCGGCGCATCTCTATCAGCGCATGCTGGACCGCGAGGAGCACGTAAAGGATGTCGCGTCGGTGTTTACCCTGGCGGCGTATGTCCATTATAAGCTGACCGGCCGGAAGGTCATCGGCATCGGCGATGCCGCGGGCATGTTCCCGATCGATTCGGATCAGATGGATTACAACGAGGCCATGGTCCGGAAGTTCGATGCCATGGCGGCGGCCGAAGGGTATCCTCTGCATTTAAGAGAGGTATTCCCGGCTGTCCTCGTCGCAGGGGACGATGCCGGAACCCTCACGGAGGAAGGCGCCGCCCTGATTGACCCGAGCGGGGAACTAAAAGCCGGCATTCCCCTGTGCCCGCCGGAGGGCGATGCCGGAACAGGCATGACCGCAACCAATTCCGTCGGCGTGCGGACGGGCAACCTCTCCGCAGGGACGAGTACATTTGCCATGGTCGTCCTTGAGAAGCAGCTGTCGAAGCTCTACCGCGAGATCGATATGGTGACGACGCCCTCCGGATTCCCGGTCGCGATGTCCCACGCAAACAACGGCACATCGGACCTCAATGCCTGGGTCGGGATGTTCCGGGAATTCTGCGGCCTCATGGGAATCGAGGCGGACATGGGCGAGCTCTACGGGAAACTGTACACCCACTCCCTTGGCGGCGATGCCGACTGCGGCGGACTTCTCGCATACGGCTACTATTCCGGAGAGAACATCACCTTCATCAACGAGGGCAGGCCTCTCTTCGTACGGACCCCTGACAGCCGGTTCAACCTCGCCAATTTCATGCGCGTCAATCTCTACACCTCCCTCGGCGCGGTGAAGCTCGGAATGGATATCCTCCTGAAAGACGAGGGCGTGAAGCTCGACAGGATCATGGGCCACGGCGGCCTCTTCAAGACTCCGGGCGTCGCCCAGAGATATCTCGCGGCAGCGGTAAATGCCCCGGTATCCGTTATGTCCACGGCTTCCGAAGGCGGCGCATGGGGAATCGCCCTGCTCGCGGCCTACCTCGTCGACGGAAAAGCAAAGGGCCGGCTCGAGGAGTGGCTGGATCAGTACATCTTCGTCCACATGGAAGGCGAGACGATCCATCCGGATCCGGCGGAAGTGGAAGGATACGAGACCTTCACGAAGAGATACGTCGCCGGACTTGAAGCGGAGAAAGCGGCCATCCATGCGGTGGACTGGTGAGTGAGGAAGATTGAAAAAGCCCAAAGCATAAGGCTTTAAAATGAAAAACAAGCGTGGAGGAGACCAAAGATGAAAGAGACGATGATACAGCAGGTTATGACAGAGCCCAAAAAGATCACTTTCCGTGAGATACCGGTGCCGAAGGCGGGGCCGGACCAGGTTCTTATAAAAATCAAGAAGATCGGCGTGTGCGGGAGCGACATCCATGTCTATCACGGCACGCACCCCTATACCTCCTATCCTGTCACACAGGGCCACGAGGTCTCCGGTGAGATTGCCGCTCTCGGAGAGTATGTGAGGGACCTTGAGGTCGGGCAGAAAGTGACCATTGAGCCGCAGGTGTTCTGCGGGCGGTGCTATCCCTGCCTGCACGGCAAATACAACCTCTGTGAGAGCCTCAAGGTCATGGGCTTCCAGACCACGGGGACTGCCAGCGAGTACTTTGCGGTGGATTCCTCCAAGGTGACCCTGCTCCCTGACGAGCTCACCTTTTCGGAAGGAGCCATGATCGAGCCGCTCGCGGTGACGGTCCATGCGGCGAAGAGATTCCCGGACTTAAAGGGCGCGAAGGCCGTTGTGCTCGGCTGCGGGCCGATCGGCATCCTGCTCATCCAGTCACTCAAAGCCCTCGGGGCCGCCGAGGTCCTCGCTACGGACATCTCGGACACCCGCCTTCAGCTGGCGAAGAGCCTGGGGGCCGACTATGCGGTCAACACCATGAAAAAAGATTACAAAGAAGCTCTTCTTGCCGCATTCGGACCGGACAAGGCCGATGTCGCCTATGAGTGCGCGGGCTCCGACATCACGATGGACCAGGCCATTCAAAATGCGAGAAAAGGCAGCACAATCATCCTCGTCGCTGTCTTCGGCAAGACGGCCCACGTGGATCTGGCGAAGCTCAACGACTCGGAACTCGACCTCAACACGTCCATGATGTACCGGCATGAGGACTACGTGGATGCGATCCGTTTCGTGAAGGAAGGGAAGATTCAGCTGAAACCCCTCATGAGCGCCCGCTTTGCGTTTGAGGACTATCAGAA
>CADCPJ010000191.1 GCA_902803245.1 uncultured Lachnospiraceae bacterium
GACATAAGCAGCTTTAGCTGCGACATACGTGCGAAGCACGGATGGTCTGTGGCCTGTAGCGGGAGGGGCCGTGAATAGTAACATTCCTTACGCGGAACACTTCGTTTTCCCCATATGCAGTTAAGCTGAGCAATTGCCTTCGGCAATTTCTAAGGTTAACTGGTATAAGTGAGGTCTGCGATTGTTTCGCCTTCCACGAGCTTTACCGGGAAGATGCTTGGGAAGCGCCTGGCACTCTTCTGATTCTCGATGCTGTCGATGAGCCGGATCGCTGCCTCCTTTCCGATCCTGTCCATGCTCTGTGAGATGGTGGTGAGCTTCGGGGACATGACCTGGGAGAGCGGGATGCAGTCGTACCCGGCAAAGGAGATGTCCTCCGGGATGCGGAGCCCTGCCTCTTTGGCAGCTTCCAGGGCACCGAGATAGGTGATGTCGTCGGGCAGCAGGATGCAGGTGGGTTTCTCCGGAAGAGAGAGGAGCTCCCGGACGATCTTCCTCGTAAGGGGAATGTCGTCGTAAAGGCCTTCCCGGATGTATTCTGGAGGAACGGGAATCCCGTAATAGTCCATCGTGCTGGAAAACTGCTTGATGCGCGCCTTTGTGACGATGGAGTTGTTCTGGCCGTGGACAAGGGCGATCCGCCTGTGCCCGCGCCGGATGGCATATTCCACCAGGGACTGCACGCCCGTCTCGTTGTCGGAGAGGACGGCGGGCACCTTCTTGAAAATGTGATCCACTGTGAGGCAGGGAATTCCGCTCTCGACGAGCTCGCCGATCTCATCAGAGGTGAAATCGACGCAGATCAGGCACACGCCGTCTATGCGGCAGAGCCTGCAGCGGTCCAGGTAACTGAGGGAGTTCCCTGCCGGGTTGTGATTGATGAACGTGATGTCATATCCGCGGGATTCCGCTTCCTCCTTGAATGCGTCGAGGATCAGCACAAAAAACGGGTGGGTGATACCCCTTCCGCTCTCCTCAGCGTAAATGATTCCGAGACTGTGAGGCACCGATTCAGGATTCATGGTTTTGGTCATGGCGGCTCCTTTCCTCTTCGTTTTATGCTGTCAACGACGATAGCCGCTGACGATATCGTCTCCGCAAGGGACGCCTTCGGCGCTTACTGTGCTGAACAGATACGCTTCACTTATATATCATAAGACAAGGCTCGCCGGCGATCAATGGGGATTTTTTGTTGAAATGGCAAAATGTGACATCTCATATGGGTTTTGCGGGAGGTTTATTGTATAATCAATATAAAGGGACAGCCTGTGAGACGCTCCTGGATGCCCCTTGGGCAATTTAAACAGACAGCCTGTGAGACGCTCCTGGATGCCCCTTGGGCATTTTCAATCCGATAACGAAGTCTTCAAAAGGAAAATGCTGTCGGCAGCAGATTGCAGAATCATTAGTATTGCTTACCGGATGCAGGGAGGACAGCAGTATGTACAAGACCGTTGTGATCGATGACATGTTCGGAATATCCGCGCTCCTGACCGAACAGAGGTACAGGCCCGATCTTGACCGCTACAGAAGCATCCGCATTTACCGGGGGATGCCGGACGCGAACTTCAAGATCATCACATCGCTTCAGAGGACGTGCAAGGAGAAGCGGTATGTCCTCGAGCCGACCATCCTGTCGAATTTTACGAAGTATGCGGCGCTGGAGGATCCGTCCATAGAGACGAGCGTGTGGAGGCAGATGATCCTGGGACAGCATCACGGGCTTCCGACGAGGCTCCTCGACTGGTCATTTTCCCCTCTCGTCGGGCTCCACTTCGCGACGACCGAACACAACTGGGGACAGATGGATGAGCACGACTGCGTCGTGTGGCGCATCGATGTGGACGAGCTCCACAGCATGCTCCCGGAGAAATACCAGAAGGTCATGGAGAAGATGAAGACAACCGTCTTCTCTCTTAAGATGCTCCAGGAGAGCTGCGCCGGGCCGGAGGAGTACGACGCGGATATGAATGGGAAGGCGATGCTTGTAGTGGAGCCTCCGTCGATCGAACAGAGGATTATCAATCAGTATTCCTTTTTCACGATCATTCCTCTCGACATCGTGAACGTGATTGATTTCCTTAGCAAGTACACGGAGAAGAGCGTCAAGTATGTCATCAAAAAGGAGCTGAGATGGCAGGTGCGCGACCTGCTCGACCAACTGAACATCAGCGAGCGGATCATCTATCCCGGACTCGATGGGCTGTCGAGGTGGCTTGCGAGGCACTACTACGTCAAGGACTGATAGGAAACTTCTTCTAACGAAGAAGCTTTAAGCTTCGCGAAAAAGTTTCACGGACAGCGTTTCACGGACAGCGTTTCACGGACAACGTTTCACGAAAAGTGTTTCACGAAAAGCGTTTCACGAATACGTTTCACGGCTTAAAAGATACAGGAATACAAAAGACAGGAATCCAAAACAGACCAGAATACAAAAAAGACAGGAAGAGGTGTGAAAAAATGCTGAAAGACCGCATGAAGGAGCTTGGACAGAAGGTGAGGGAGGAGACGGTTCCCACGCTTGAGAAGATCGGGGAAGAGGCGGGGCCGATCCTGGAGAAAATGAAGGAAAGAGCGGTGCCCGCCATCGAGAAGGCGATGGACGATGCAGTTCCCGCGTTTGAAAGGATGAAGGAGAGGACCGCGCCGGGCATCGAGACGATGAAAGAAGATGCGGCTCCTCTTATCGAGAGGGCCAAAGTGGAGGCGGCGAGAGCAAAGAGAAGCCTGGACCGGTACAAGGCGCCGGAGATCGTCGTCGAGTCGTCTCTCGGCGGCCTGATCACCGCGGAGGAGATCCTGAAGAAGATCCCCAGGGACGTGGAGAAAGTCTATGTAAATCCTGAGGCGAATAAGGCGTACTACATAAGGGACAACCGTGTGGAATCTGTGCCTTTATGGAAGTGACCAAAAGGGCTTCCCGAAAGGAAAGAGAATGACGGCCCGCCCACATGAAACGCCGGATTTGGGATACCGCCCATCGAAACGGAGGATTCGCGATACCGCCCAAAAGAGCCGGTGGATTTAGGGATTGACACTTCCGTGGGATTATGACAAACTCAAATATTGAAGATTTATTATCTCA
>CADCPJ010000192.1 GCA_902803245.1 uncultured Lachnospiraceae bacterium
GAGGAGAAGTATGTCTATTTGGACAGGCCTTTCCTCTATGCCGTTATCGACATGAAGAGCGGACTTCCTCTCTTTATCGGCGCTGTGAAGAGCGTGTAGGGCGCGAAGCTTTTCATACATCGGCGCCTTATCGCTGTTAACGGAATCGTCTTTCTTACTTTAGAACATTTTGTTTTCCCTATATGCAGTTAATCAAAGCAGCTGCCTTCGGCAGCTGCTAAGGTTAACCGGTATAAAGAACAATATCATCGATCATAAGCGGCCGGAGGAACAATATGCAGGGAGAACTTACAGACACCCGCACCGCGGATTCCGCACTTGCGCAGGGAGAGCTTACAGACACCCGCACCGCGGATCCTGTACTTACGCAGGCAGGGATTACAAATACCCGCATCACGGATCACATACTGCAGATCAGCGACAGCAGGGGAAATGCGTGCACCCTCATAACGGGGAAGGACAGGGCCCTTCTCTTCGACGCGATGACCGGCGAGGAGGATCTTCGCTCCTATGTCGGAAAGATCACGGACCTTCCCCTCACCATTGTGGCCAGCCACGGGCACTACGACCACACCGGGGGATTGTGGCAGTTTGAGGATGCCGACCTCTATATGAATTCTGCGGAGCTTGAGATCTATGAGGAAAACTGCCGCCTGATTCCGGAGGTCATGAGGAACACAGGGGGCACTCTGCCCGAAAAACTGCTCCTTGGCGAATATGAAGTTCATTTTCAGGACATAAGTGAGGGGAAAATCTTCCCGCTTGGAGGCATCACGGCGGAAGCCGTGGAGCTCCCGGGCCACACTCCGGGAAGCATGGGACTTTTGATAAGAGAGGAGCGGATCATTCTCGTGGGGGACGCCGTGAGCCCGCAGATGTGCCTCTTCTTCCCGGAGAGTCTTCCGATGGAGACGTATCTTTTGACCCTGTCGAAAGTGAGAGATCTTCCCGCAGACAGAATCCTCGGGGGCCATTTTACCAGATGCTTTCCGATGGAGTCGGTCGACCTCTTTTTTAAGTGTGCGGGAATTGTCGGAAAGAAGCGCGGGATCGCATACAGATTCCTTCCCCTTCCGAGATACCATGGGACCTTCTACCTGTACGATGTCCGCAGCAAACTGATCGGTGAGACGATCTGCATCATCGTGCCGGACGGGGAGGGATCCTGTCTGACTTAAAAATCTTCCCTGAAAACTGCACTGTTCAAAACGCGGCCATGTGTTGTATACTTAAAAAAATGCGCTGTTTTGGGTGCTGTGCGCCCGGTGTTCCCCCTGACGGAACAGCCCCGGAATGGGTGCTCATGAAATGCCTCAATGGAAAACACTCTCCGGTATGCAAATGGAGGTAAGATATTGATTGCCGGAGCTGCCGCAGGGCAATGACCTTAAGGGAGAATAGAATTTGCATGTTTAAGAGACTGAAGCCGGAAGGAATATCGCTGCGATTTCTGTACAAAGGCATGGTTGTGATGGCAGTGGTTCTGTCTGCCCTCCTGATTTTCTCAACCTTTCATCTGACGTCCACCTTCCGGGAGCTCTCAGGAGTGATGGACGAATATATCGACCTCCAGAAGGCGGCGCACGACTTAAATGAGGCGTCCGACTATCTCACGGAGCAGGTTCAGCGCTTCTGCGTCACCGGAAACGTCGAATTCCTGAATGCCTATTTCGAGGAGGCGTTTGAGAAGCGCCGCAGGGACGAGGCCCTCTCGGTTATGGCACAGCATCCGAACAGCAAGAAGGCCCTGATGCATCTTCAGAAGTCCATGGATTCATCTATGGATCTCATGAATCTCGAATACTACGCCATGAAGCTGGTCATCGAGGCCCAGGGCATAACCGGGTATCCGGATATCCTTGATGAGGTCGAGCTGAGCGAGAAGGACGCGTCACTGTCGAAAGAGAACAAGATGGCCCTTGCGAGATCCGTCGTCCATGGTACGGATTATTATGACAGGAAGGACGTCATCCGGAAGGAGATGCAGAAAGCCATGGATGAGCTGGATAAGCTGGCATACGGGATCAGGGAAGGGACGACAAGCAGCTCGAGGACAGAGATCCTGGTTGCGCGGGTGCTGATCATCATCCAGACAGCCGGCATACTGTTCCTCATCTGGCTGACGCTTCATCTGGGGATCAATCCGGTTCTGCAGGCGGTCGACAGGATCAGGACGGACAACCCGATCCCCGAAATGGGAGCAATCGAGTTCCGCTATCTCGCCAAGACCTACAACAGGATGTATGAATTTTACAGGCAGACCGTGAACAACCTGAATTTCAGGGCGTCCCACGACGAACTGACGAAGGTCTACAACCGTGCGGGATACGATCTCCTTCTCGAATCTCTGGATCTGAGCAGCACCTGCATGGTGATCATCGACATCGATAACTTCAAGGATGTCAATGATACCTACGGCCACGACACGGGAGACAGGATTTTAAAGAAGACGGCGTCGACGCTGCTGAAGAATTTCCGCTCCGAAGACTATGTCTGCAGGATCGGGGGCGATGAATTTGTAGTTTTCATGATACACGCAGGGAGCACATTGAACCGGAGGCTTCTCACGAAGAAGATCCGACAGATCAATGAGGAGCTCGCGGATACGAGGGACTCCCTTCCCTACACTTCCATCAGTGCAGGGGCTGCTTCCGGCAAAGGCCTCTCAAGTGCGGAGGATCTGTACATCTTTGCGGACAAAGCTCTCTACGAGACGAAACGAAAGGGGAGGAGAGGGATCTCCTTCTATGATGAATGAAAGAGGTATCCGGTATGGAAGCATTTGAAGCAATTCTGACAAGGAGAAGCACCCGGAGGATGGCGGAAGCACTTCCGGACATGGAACTGATCGGGAAGGTGATCGAAGCGGGAAGGAGCGCGCCGAGCGGCTCGAACAGCCAGTCCACGCATCTCATCGTGATCACGAAGAAGGAGCAGCTTGACCGCATCGCCGAGATTGTGCAGGATGCATTTGCGAAGATGGAGGATGGACCGGACACTTATGTCTCTTTGAGGCATTCCATTCGTGCCGCCAGGACGGGGAAATACCGCTTCCACTACGGCGCGCCCGTCTTAATCGTGACCGCGAACAGGAAGGGATACGACAATGCCCTTGCGGACAGCGCCTGCGTTCTCGAGAACATGATGATTGCGGCGAGCGCCCTCGACCTCGGATCCTGCTGGGTCAACCAGCTGCACTGGCTGGACACGGATCCGGGGGTCCGGGAATTCATGGCGGGAATCGGACTTCGTGACGACGAGACGATCACCGGCGGACTGGTCCTCGGATACGCCGCGGACGGCGCTCCGGCAAGAAAACCGCTCAAGCGGACGGGCAACCCGGTGACATGGGCGTGATGCCGCTCGAGCGGCTTTGAAACAGGATCAGACAGGAAAACGGGCCAGGTCATTTATGACTTCTCCGGCGATGATGAGACCTGCGACGGAGGGCACGAAAGCTGTGGAGCCGGGGACCGGCCTTTTGGCGGTTCCCGGTGTTTTCATGTCTTCAGACGGAGATGTGAGGGGGCTAAGCGGCGGCTCCTTTGAATAGACGACTTTCAGGGAGTCGATGCCCCTCTTCCGCAGTTCGCGGCGCATGACCTTCGCGAGAGGACAGACGGAAGTCTCGTAGATGTCGGCGACGGTAAAAGCCGAGGGACAGATTTTGTTTCCCGCACCCATCGAGGAGATGACGGGAACGCCCGCCTTTTTTGCGTTTTCGATGATCGCAAGTTTCCCGGTCACCGTGTCAATCGCATCCACGACGTAGTCGTAGACGCGGAAATCAAAGAGATCCTGCGTCTCCGGGAGGTAGAAGGTCCGGAAGGTGCGGACGAGGCAGTCCGGATTGATCGCTTTTATGCGCTCCATGGCGGCGTCGACTTTGTACATGCCGACCGTGTCCGTCGAAGCGATGATCTGACGGTTGATGTTCGACGGGCAGACCCTGTCGCTGTCGATGAGATCGAGAGCCCCGATTCCGCTCCTTGCGAGGGCCTCCACGACATATCCGCCGACACCTCCGATGCCGAAGACGGCCACGCGCGAGGACGCAAACTTCTTCATATTCTCCTCGCCGTAGAGGAGCTCGGTTCTGATAAAATGGCTCTGCATGGCGTTTCCTCCCTTAGGGCTTAAGACTTATGCCGGGTATCCTGACAGGAATACAATATCGGATTGTCAGAATTTTCGCAAGATGCAATTTTTCTCTTTTCTGACACACATTTTTCAGATAAAATAGAAATGAAACATTGTTTTTTTGATCTATTGACGGGCACCGGAACCAGTATAGTCGTTAACAAAACTGTCCTTCCCATGCAGAACATTTCGTTTTCCCTTATATGCAGTTAATCTGAGCAATTGCCTTCGGCAACTTAAGGTTAACCGGTATATCTCGATTTCATTGGGACTTATCCCTGCTGCCATATACCAAGGAGGATAGCCTATGATCAAGAAGCAAATTGAGAGGTCCGAAATCATAAGATGTGCTCTGTGCTGCGATGCGCCATGCAGTGCAGCCTGCCCGAAACTCGATCCTGCAAAGCTGATCCGAAGTGTCTGGTTTAACAATGAAGGCACTGCCGCGGGATCCCTCCCGGAAGAAAACCCATGCATCGGATGCTTAAGGCCCTGTGAGGAAGCCTGTGTCCGCCCGCATGAGGTGAAGATCGCCGGGCTCATTGAGAAGCTGTACGACAAGGTTCGCCCGAACCTCGAGGTCGAGCCGCCTCTGGATGAATCGAGGCTTGAGACAACGATCTGCGGCGTCCCGATTGAAAATCCCTTCCTCCTGTCTTCCTCCGTCGTGGCCAGCACTTACGATATGTGCGCCAGGGCCTTCGAGGCCGGCTGGGGAGGGATATGCTTCAAGACGATCTGCTCCTTTGACATCCACGAGACCTCTCCGAGATTTTCCGCGATCACGGGATCTGCCGGCACCATCATAGGATTTAAGAACATCGAACAGCTCTCCGATCACTCGGTGGAAGAGAATATGGAGATCTTCCGCCGCCTCAAGGAAAAGTATCCCTCGAAATTCATCCTTGCGTCCATCATGGGCCAGAACGATGAGGAGTGGGAAAAGCTCGCGAGGCTCTGCGAGGAAAATGGTGCGAACGCCGTGGAGCTCAATTTTTCCTGCCCGAACATGGCGGACGAGGGCCTTGGTTCGGATATCGGACAGGTTCCGGAGCTTGTGGAGAGATTCACTGCGGCTGCCCGCAGAGGAACGGAGCTCCCGATCCTCGCAAAGCTGACCCCGAATGTGGCAGCCATGGGGCCCGCCGCTCACGCGGCAAAGCGCGGCGGAGCGAACGGGATCTCGGCAATCAACACCATAAAGAGCGTGGTCGGAGTCAATCCGCTTACCTTTTCTTCCGCGCCGTCCGTCCGCGGGCAGTCGGCGGTTGGAGGATACAGCGGGAACGCCGTGAAGCCGATCGCCCTCCGCTATATCTTAGAGCTCGGGAAGGATCCGGAGCTTAAAGGCATGCACATAAGCGGCATGGGAGGCGTTGAGACCTGGTCCGACGCCCTGGAGTTCCTGCTTTTAGGGGCCGGCTCCATCCAGGTCACGACGGCGGTCATGCAATACGGCTACCGCATCATAGAAGATCTGAAAAGCGGCCTCAACAACTATCTCGCGGAGATGAATATCTCGAATCTGAAAGAGATCCGCGGGCAGGCCGCTGATTCCGTGGACGAGTCCACGGATGCGCTGGAGCGCGATACCGTCATCTACCCGAGATTCCACAAAGATCTGTGCATCGGATGCGGCAGGTGCATGATTTCCTGCGCCGACGGCGGTCATCAGGCAATCTCCATGGATGAGGACCGGATTCCCCACATAAACGGAAAGAAATGCGTGGGATGCCATCTCTGCGTGCTTGTCTGCCCGCAGAAAGCCCTGACCCCGGGGAGAAAGCGCGTGCCCAAGAGGAAAGAGTGATCATTTTGTGTCATTTTGCCGGAAACGCTTTTTAAAACAGTTCTGATATGCTACACTTCATGGCGGTGGATCGATCCACCGCCAATTTCATATACACGCTTGTCATGTATTGTATCCGCGTCTTAAGGCGGAATAATAACAGGAGGGCAGTTCCATGAACAACAAATCTTTAAAGGTCAGAAACTTTGTCATTCTGGGTCTCATCGCCGGCATTTTGCTGCTGATGGCCTACACTCCCCTCGGGTATCTCAATATCGGGCCGCTGGCGATCACGTTCAACACGATTCCGGTTGCCATCGCGGCGATCGCGCTGGGTCCAAAAGGCGGCGCTGCAGCGGGAGCGATCTTCGGGCTTACGTCCTTTCTCCAGTGCATCGGGGTCGGCGGGACGAGCGCCATGGGCGCGGCTCTGTTCAATATCCAGCCGTTTCTCGCATTTGTCCAGAGATTCGTCCCGAGAGTTCTGGACGGTTTCCTTCTCGGTTTTATTTACCGCTTCTTCCGCGAAAGATGCCAAAGCTATCTCGCCTGCGCACTGACAGGATTCTTCTCCGCATTTTTAAACACGGTGTTCTTTATGACGGCGCTCGTACTTCTCTTCGGCAATACGGAGTACGTACAGAATCTGATCGCCGGAAGGAATATCATTGTGTTCATCTGCACATTTGTCGGTATCAATGCGGTATTTGAGATGGTCTCCTCAACGCTCATCACAGGGGCGATCGGAGCGGCCTTAAAGAAAGCCGGACATATCCGATGACCATATCCCAAAGGCAGCTGTTTTGCTTTCAAAACTCAGTTTTGGGAGGGGGTTTTCTATGATCATTGCAATTGATATCGGGAATACGAACATTGTCTTCGGGTGCATCGAAGGGGAGAACATCCTCTTTTACGAGAGGCTGTCCACGGACCATTCGAAGACCGGCCTCGAGTATGCACTGATGCTTAGGAGCATTCTCGACCTGCACGGGATCGGCCTGGAGAAGGTTGAAGGCGCGATTGTCGCATCGGTCGTTCCGCCGCTCACCGCGGTGATGGAGGAGGCGCTCAACAAGACTGTCTCCTGCCGCATCTACACGGTTGGACCGGGGCTTAAGACGGGGCTTCAGATCCTCCTCGACAACCCCGCCCAGGTCGGAGCGGACCTGATCGTCGGCGCTGTCGCCGGGATCCGGGACTACACCTGCCCGCTCATCCTGATTGATATGGGGACGGCGACGACGATCTGCGTCATTGACGGGGAGAAGCGGTACACCGGGGGAATGATCCTTCCCGGACTCATGGCCTCCCTTGACTCGCTCATCTTAAAGACCTCGCAGCTCCCGAGAATCTCTCTCGACCCGCCGAAGAGGCTGATCGGGAAGAACACCGTGGAGTGCATGAAGAGCGGTATCCTCCATGGCAGTGCGTCGATGCTGGACGGCATGATTGACCGGATCGAGGATGAGATCAAAGAGAAGGCGACCTGCGTGGCCACGGGCGGACTCGCCGGAGTCATTGTGCCGCTGTGCAGGCATGAGATCATACTGGACGACGAGCTGCTGCTTAGGGGACTCAATTATCTGTACAGGAAGAATGCCTGAGCTTCGCTTTTCTTTTGCACGCCGAAGGCGTCCGGAGTGCCGGGAGTGCTGAACAGTTACCCGTTAACTGCTATAACTGCTATAACTACTATGACAGCCATACAAACCTGCGAGGTGTTATTATGTTGACCGGAAAGACCGTTATACTGGGCGTCACCGGGGGAATTGCGGCCTACAAGGCGGCGGAGCTTGCGAGCCTCCTCGTGAAGCAGCACGCCGAAGTCCACGTGATCATGACGGAGCACGCGCAGAATTTCATCTGCCC
>CADCPJ010000193.1 GCA_902803245.1 uncultured Lachnospiraceae bacterium
CAGATAATCCATAGGCCTCTCTCCTCCAAAACGTGACAGTGGGGACAGTCCCCATTGTCACCATTGTTACGTTTTTGTTAAGATCAGTAGGTATCCCAGTTCCCGTCGTCACCATTGTATACGAAGCCGCCGTCCCCTTCATACAGGTAGCCGCCGCCGTCCCCTTCATACAGGTAGCCGCCGTAATCCTCGTCTTCAAACGGCACAACATCCGGGTTGTCCAGCCACTCCTCCCCGCCTTCATAGGTGCCCTCGTCCCAGGTCTCTACGGGGAAGTACTCCTCCTCATCTGTCACGTCCTCCGGAAGATAGTTCTCGAACTCCTCGACCGGGATCTCCTCGTAGTTGTTCCCGGTGATGACCTCATCCGTGTAGGACTTCCAGTCGGTCTCGCCAAACGTCTCCGCCTGTCCGCTCCCGCAGATCGGGCAGATGCGGGACGGCAGGTAGGCCGCGCTCACATAGTCTTCCGATATGTGCCGGCAGGCGGCGGAGGGCTCCTGGTTTGACAGCCCGCAGATGCGCGCCTTCTCAACGGTGTCCGGCTTTGCAAAGGAAATGACGGCCTGCCCATGAGACAGGCGGTCCATCACCTTTTTCCAGAGCGTCTTGTGGTACTCCCGGTAGACGCCTTCCTCGGGGAGCTTCTTGTTGTTGTCGTAACCCGCCCACACGCCGGCGGTGTAGTACGGGGTGTACCCCACAAACCAGACGTCGTTGTATTTTGAAGTCGTCCCGGTCTTGCCGGCGGCCGGCATGCCGCCCTGAAGCTGAACCGCTGTGGCCGTTCCCTCCTTCACGACGCCTTCCATCGCATCGGTCAGGATGAAGGCCGTGTCCGCACTCACCGCGCGCCGCGTCTCCGGCGTGTTGTCGATGACGATATTTCCGCTCTGGTCGTAGATCCTGGTGTAGAGGATCGGCTTTGTGTAGATCCCGCTGTTGGCGATGGCCGCGTAGCCGGCAGTCAGCTCCAGATTGCTGACTCCCTTGGAAATGCCCCCGAGGGCGAGGGGCTGAACCACGTCGCGGTCAGGGTCGAGGCTCGTAATCCCGAATTTCAGGAGCTGCTGATAGCCGCGCGCGGGTGTGATCTGGGTGAGCGTCTTCACCGCCGCGACATTTACCGAGTGCACGATGGCCTCCCTCAGCGTGATCCATCCCATATACTCCTCGGTCGAGTTGTGCACTTCTGCACCCCCTTCGTAGGAAAATGGCGCGTCCTCCACGTAAGAGCCGATCATCTTCGCGCCGCTGTCGAGCGCGGCGGAGTAGGTGGAGAGGATCTTGAACGTGGAGCCCGGCTGTCGGTAGGAGCCGGTGGCCCGGTTTAATGTGAGGGAGGCGGTTTTCTTCCCTCTCCCCCCGACGATCGCCTTCACGTAGCCCGTGCGCTGGTCCATAATCACCATCGACGACTGCGGCTCCGGGATCAGCTCAAGCCTCTCGCCCAGAATCTCGTCCCCTTCAAGGAGAATGCTGCTCTTAAAGTCCTCCACGCTCCTTATTGCCTCCGCCTCGGAGTCAAAGAGAAGATCGAACTCCTCCGCCTCCTCCTTCGGGAGGGTGCTCTTATAATACTGAAGAAGCATCTCGCGGCTGTAATTGACGGTCTGTCCGTCCGCGCGCTTCACGCTGAACGCCCAGTCGAGATAGTATTCGGTGTTCTCGGGAAAGTTTTCGGGATTGTTGTATTCCTCGTCGCAGACCGCCTGGATCTGCCGGTCCTCGGTCGAGTAGATCCTTAAGCCCCCGGAATAGAGGAGCTGGTAGGCCTGCGCCTCCGTATACCCCTTCTGGTTCATGAGGTCCCGGACCACCTGGGCAGTCAGCGCATCGACAAAATAGGAGTAGACCGTGTTCCCCTCCCCTGCCGCGGTCTGGACGGCTTCGATCCGGGAGTAGACGTCGTCTTTTAATGCCTCCTCAAGCTCTTCCTCCGTGATGTAATGGAGCTCGAGCATCTTCTTGAGGACCCGGCTTCTCCTGCCGGCATTTTCCTCGGGGTGGCGGATCGGGTTGAAGCGCGCGGGATTCTGCGTGATGCCCGCGATCACGGTGCTCTCCGAGAGCGTCAGCTCGGAGACATCCTTGCCGAAGTACTTCGCGGCGGCCGCCTGCACGCCGTAAGTGCCCGCCCCCAGGTTGATCGTGTTGAGATAGTTCTCGAGGATCACGTCCTTGCTGCCGAGCTTCTTTTCGAGCTCGAGGGCGAGATACTGCTCCTGCAGTTTCCGCTCAAGGGAGTCGAGAAGCGTCTTCTCCTCCGTCCAGGTGGTGAATACGTTGTTTTTAAGGAGCTGCTGGGTGATGGTGCTGGCGCCCTGGGTGAACCGGAAGCCGTGTGACGCAGCCGTAAAGAGCGCCCTTATGAGGCTCTTCGGGTCCACGCCCTTGTGGAGATAGAACCTCTCGTCCTCGGCCGCTATGACGGCGTGCTGGAGGCTTAAGGGGACGCGGCTTAGTGACACGGCGGTGCGGTTGGCCTCGGACCCGGTCAGCTTCTGGAGCTCCCTCCCCTCGGAGTCATAGATAAATGTCGCGAATGCGCTGGGCGCGATACTGATCGAATCGATCGAAGGGGCGCGGTCCACGATCCCTTTCCACGCGCCGTATACAAATGAGCACCCGACGACAAATGCCGCAATAAACACAAAAAGAAAGACGCGAAGGAGCGAGACGCCCACCCGCCTTCCGATCCGCGGCGCAGACGACTCCAGCTTCTCTTCCCGTCGTTCAATTCCCCGATAAGAGTAATCCATCGGTATATTATAGCAAAAATGCGCGCAGGCGGCAAACCGCCTGCGCTTAAAAAGGTGCGTGATCAGTCGGGAACGAGTCCCGCTGAGCCGCAGGTGCGTGATCAGTCGAGAACGAGCCTCGCCGAGCCGTAGATGCCGGCATCATTTCCGAGCTTCGCAAGGACGATCGGGGTCTCCACGCAGGCCGGGAACGCGACCGCGCGGTAATAGCGGCTCACGATATCCACGAGAGCGTCTCCCGCCTTCGAGACGCCGCCTCCGAGGACGATGACCTCCGGGTCCACCACCGCCGAATAGGCGGCGAGGGTCGTTCCGAGGTATTTTCCGAAGCGGTTCACGATGCGCGTCGCGACGGCGTCGTCCGCTTTATAGGCATCGAATACGACCTTCGCGTCGATCGGTGCGTCCGGGTTGATGATCGTCGTCTCGGCGCTGTCCTTCTTCTTCAGCTCCTCCCTGGTCAGCCGGACAATCCCGGTGGCCGACGCGACCTGCTCCAGGCAGCCGCAGTTTCCGCACCCGCAGGGATCCGTAATCGCGTCCTCAACATGCGCATGTCCGATCTCGCCGCCGGCTCCGTGGGCGCCCTCAACGATGTGTCCGTCCACGATGATTCCGCCGCCGACTCCGGTGCCGAGCGTCACGACCATCACGTTCTGCTTGCCTTCGGCGCCGCCCTTCCACATCTCGCCGAGGGCCGCCACGTTCGCGTCATTTCCCGCTTTGATCTTTAAGCCGGTGATCCCTCCGAGGATCTCGGCGATGTCCATCTCACCCCAATGAAGGTTGACGGCGTAGGGGAGCTTGTTGTTTCGCACCGGTCCGGGAACGCCCACGCCGACGCCTGCGACTTCGCTCTTTTTCATGCCGCGCTCTTTCATTTTCTCCTGAATGGTTTTTCCGACATCGGGAAGGATGTTGGATCCGCTGTCCTCCGTCCTTGTCGGGATCTCCCATTTCTCCAGAAGAGTCCCGTCCGTCTCAAAGAGACCGCATTTCACGGTTGTTCCTCCGATATCGATACCGAAGCAGTACTTTGCCATAGCTCATTCCTCCCTGTGTGATGACATATTCTCCTGAATGCGGCGGTAGAGCTCCTGAGCCGCATTGTATCCCATCTTTTTCTGCCTGTGGTTGACGGCAGCGGTCTCGACAATCACCGCCAGGTTTCTTCCCGGGCGGATCGGCAAGGAGTGGCAGACCACTTTATTGCCGAGAAATTCCGTATATTCCTCATCCATGCCGAGCCGGTCATACTCGTGCTCCCGGCTCCAGTCCTCGAGCTTGATCACGAGGTCGATGGCCTGGGTCTCCTTCACGTGCTCCACTCCGTAGAGCGTCTTCACGTCGATGATGCCGATGCCGCGGAGCTCGATGAAATGGCGCGTGAGGTCAGGTGCCGAGCCGACGAGCGTCACGTCCGAGACCTTCCGGAGGATCACCACGTCGTCGCTCACGAGGCGGTGTCCGCGCCGGACCAGCTCCAGGGCCGCCTCGCTCTTGCCGATCCCGCTCTCGCCCATGATGAGCACGCCCTCGCCGTACACATCGACAAGCACGCCGTGAACCGAGATGCTGGGGGCCAGCTCAACGGCCAGCCACCGGATGATCTCCGCCATGAACCCGCTCGTGGTCCGCTCCGTGACGAGGGTGGGCACGCCGTATTTTCTGGAAATGTTCAGCATGTCCTCGGACGGCTCCGTGAGCGTCGTGAAGATCACGCACGGAATCCCGCTCGAGATGAACCGCTCGTAGATCTTGCCGCGCTCCTCGTCAGGCAGCTGCATGATATAGGAGTACTCCACATACCCGATAATCTGCACGCGCTCCTTGACAAAATGATCGTAATATCCCGTGAGCTGCAGCGCCGGCCGGTTGATATCCGGAGACGTGAGCTCAATCCCGGTCATGTCGATCTCGGGGGTCAGATTCTGCAGCGCCAGAGAATCCGCCAGTTTTTGCAGTGAGACAACCGTTTTCATTCGTGTGACCTGCCCTTAAGGTGATGTTTGCCCGATTGTTTGTCTTAGTAAAACACCGGTCAATTCAAGTTTACCATCTCCGGCTCCGTATTTCCATGGAAAAATGAATAGACCCGCAGTGCGGCAGGCCGGTTCATGGAAGGGGCATTCGCGAGCTCTTCTATCGAGGCGTCCCTTATCGCCTCCAGAGATCCGAAGGACCGGATGAGGGCCTTTCTTCTCGTCTCCCCGATGCCCGGAATGTCGTCGAGAAGGGAGTGCACCTGGCCCTTGCTGCGGAGCAGCCTGTGGTACTCGATCGCAAAGCGGTGGGCCTCATCCTGGATCCGGGTGATGAGCTTGAAGCCCTCCGAGGCGGTGTCGATCGGAAGCTCCTCCCCGCGGTACCAGATCCCCCTGGTGCGGTGAAAGTCGTCCTTCACCATTCCGGCCACCGGGATATCCAGATGGAGCCCGCTAAGAACTCTCTCCGCGACGTGGACCTGGCCCTTTCCGCCGTCCATGAGCACCACGTCCGGCAGGGCCGTAAATCCCGGGGAGCCCTCGATCGCCCTGCGGAACCGCCTTGTCAGGACTTCCTCCATGGAGGCGTAGTCATTCGGCCCTTTCACGGTCCGGATCTTGAACTTGCGGTAATCCGTCCGCTTGGGCTTGCCCCGGTCGTACACGATCATCGAACCCACGGACTCGAAGCCGCTGATGTTGGAGATGTCATAGGCCTCCATGCGGTCCGCCGTCCGAAGGCCGAGAAGCCCGGCAATCTCCTTCACGGCCCCGATCGTGCGAAGCTCCTCCCGGACGAGCCTCTCCCGGTCCCTCGTCAGCGTGTTCACGGCATTTGCGTGGGCCATCTGGGTGAGCTTCTCCTTCATGCCCCGCTGGGGGATGCGGATCTGGACCTTGCTGCCCCGCTTCTTCGTGAGGTACTCCTCAAGGAGCTCCCTGTCCTCCACGTCGGCCTCAAGCATCAGCTCTTTCGGGACAAACGGCGTCCCCGCATAGTACTGCATGATAAAGCTCTTCAGGATCTGCGCCGTGTCCTTTTCGTCCTCGACGGTGAGGAAGAAATGCTCCCGCCCGATGAGCTTGCCGCTGCGAACGAAGAACACCTGGACGACGGCATCCACATGCTTTGCGGCCTGCTCCGCAGCTCCCTCTGCCTGGTGATCCGGCGCTTCCGGCTCTTTCCCCGCCTGGTCATCCGCTGCTGCAGGCTCTTTTACCGCCTGGTCATCCGCCGCTGCAG
>CADCPJ010000194.1 GCA_902803245.1 uncultured Lachnospiraceae bacterium
TCGCTCCCGATCCTCTTAATTGAGGCCATGCTTGCCTACTGCGGCGGACTTCTTCTTATGAGGGACGACTCGAAGACTTCGCCTTACCGGAGAAGGGTGCTGCTCGCGGTGCTGATTCTCCTCATCGGATACCTGGCTTTCGTCAAGCTCATGCGCTTTATCCGTCCCGGCAGCTCAATCGTCATGGCCGTGGGGCTCTCCTATTATACATTTTCAAATATCAGCTATATCTGCGATATCTACTGGAGGAGGTACAAGGCGGAGAAGAACCCCTTAAAATACATCCTCTTCGTGTCGTTCTTCCCGCACATCATCCAGGGGCCGATCCCGCGGTTTGACCGCCTCGCCCCGCAGCTCGTCGAAGGGCACCGCTTTGAATACAAAAGGGTCACCTTCGGGATCCAGCTCATCCTGTTCGGACTCCTGCAGAAGCTGGTGCTGGCGGACCGGCTCGGGATCTTCGTGGATTCCGTGTTTGACGACTATCAGAACCAGTACGGCATCATCACGCTCGCGGCGATTTTCTTCTACGCGATTCAGATCTATATGGACTTTGCCGGGTGCGTCAACATCGCGCGGGGCACGGCCCAGATCTTCGGAGTCGAGCTGGAAGAGAACTTCCGCCAGCCGTATTTTGCCATTTCCGTCGACGAGTTCTGGCGCAGGTGGCATATGACGCTCGGCGGGTTCTTCCGCGACTATGTCGGAATGCCCGTGTCCGTCTCGAAGCCGGTGAAGAAGTGGTCGAAGTCCGCAAGGAAGCGCTTTGGCAGGGATGCCGGCAAGCTCGTCGCCCCCCTCTGCGCGCTCGTCGTGGTGTGGATCTGCACCGGCCTCTGGCACGGGACGGGATTAAACTATCTGCTCTGGGGCGTGTGGCAGGGCGGCATCATCGCATTTTCCATGATCATGAGCAAGAGATTTGCGGCCATGAAGGCAAGACTTAAGATCAGCGACGACTCGAAGGCGTTCCGCCTCTTCCAGATCTTAAGGACATTCCTTCTCGCCGGCATCATCCCGAGGGTGATCACGAGGGCTCCTTCCATCCACGTGGCCCTCGTTATGATCAAGCACTGCTTTACCGGCACCGGGATCTACCAGTTCCATGTGGGGAAGGGACTCGAGCAGTACGGCTGGACGAGATGGCACTTCGGCATCGCTTTCGCCGTGATGGCTGTGCAGCTGATCATTTCCATATTGAAGGAGCGCGGCGTGAACATCCGGGAGAGCGTGGCAGGATTTGTGCTGCCTCTCCGCTGGCTTTTGTACCTTGCACTTCTCTTTGCGGTTATTCTCTTCGGAATCTACGGTCCGGGCTTTGATCCGAAGGCCTTCGTGTACGCGGGATTCTGATGCCGCATATCTTTGGTCCGCTTTTTGCAGCTATTTTGCACCCCTGAAATCAGAGTGAAAATCAGGCAGAGAGCTGGTTCGCTTAAATGGCTTTCGCTATGATTTCGGGGCGTTGCCTTTTTTGAACGGGTGATTTCGGGAGGTATGAAAATGGACGCGAGACTTAAGAATGAACATATGACGATTGCGGTGAGCTCCCTCGGAGCGGAGCTCCGGTCCGTCGTGAAGGACGGGAGGGAGCTTATGTGGAGCGGGGATCCCCTGTACTGGGGCCGCCGCTCGCCGGTGCTCTTCCCCTTCGTCGGAGCTTCGAAGAACAAGTCCTACACCCACAAGGGGCAGACCTATCCGATGGGCCAGCACGGGTTTGCGAGAGACCTTGAATTCGAGCTTATTGAGACGGGAGAAAACCGGCTCCTCTACGAGCTGAAGGACAGCGAAAAGACGAGGGAGATCTACCCCTTTGCCTTCCTGCTTCAGATCGAGTACACCCTGACGAACACGTCCGTCGGCGTGCGCTATACGGTGACGAATCCCGGCGGGGAGCCGCTCTTTTTTTCCATCGGGGCACATCCCGCCTTCGTCTTTCCGTTTGAGCCGGAGGGAAGCGGGAACTACCGCCTCCGCTTTATGAAAGACGGGAAGAGTGTGGAGCTGCTTCTTAGCGGCAAAGTCCTTAAAGACGGACTCATCAGCAATGAGACCTATGAGATTCTCTCTCCGGACGGATATGTCACGCCTTCGAGGGAGCTCTTTAAGGGGGACGCCCTGGTGCTGGAGGAGCAGCAGGCCGACCGCGTCAGCCTCATCGGCCCCGCGGGAGAGTACCTGCGGGTGGACTTCAGGGCACCGGTTCTCGGGATCTGGTCGCCGGCCGGAAAGGACGCGCCCTTTGTCTGCATCGAGCCCTGGTACGGAAGGGCGGACGGCGAGAATTTTGACGGGGAGATCTGCGACAAGGAGTACGGAAATACGCTTCATGCCGGGGAGTCCTTCTCCGGCGGGTTCACGATCACGGTTCTTTGACGGGAAACGCAGACACTCTGCATGGCAGACAGCTTAGTTGATGATATGAGGGGGGTGTAGAGATGGAATACCGCGTTGAACATGACTCTATGGGCGAAGTCCGCGTTCCTTCGGACCGGTACTGGGGCGCCCAGACGGAGCGCAGCCGCTTAAACTTCCGGATCGGTGTGGGGCACGAGACCATGCCGGAGGAGATCATCCACGCTTTCGGAATCTTGAAGAAGGCGGCGGCCCAGGCCAATCATGAGCTCGAGGGCGGCTGGATGACGGAAGAGAAGCTTGTCTATATCGAGAAGGCCTGCGACGAGGTGATCTCGGGGGAGCTCCTTGACCACTTTCCTCTTGTGGTGTGGCAGACCGGGTCCGGAACCCAGACGAATATGAATGCCAACGAGGTGATAGCCAACCGCGCGAATGCCCTCGCGGGGTCGAAGCTCTGCCACCCGAACGACGACATCAATATGAGCCAGTCGTCCAACGACACCTTTCCCACGGCGATGCACATCTCTGCAGTCTGTGCACTTGAAGAAAACCTGTGCCCGGCCGTCAGGCGGATGATAAGCACCATGAAGGAACTGGAACAGAAGAACGAGGGAATCATCAAGTCCGGCAGGACCCACCTGCAGGACGCCGTGCCGATCCGCTTCTCCCAGGAGATCTCCGGCTGGAGGTCCTCCCTCGAGACGGACCTCGCCCTCATAAAGCGGGCGGCAAAGTCCTTAAAGTCGCTTGCCCTCGGCGGAACCGCCGTAGGGACGGAGCTCAACGCCCCGAAGGGATTCGGCGTGCTCGTGGCGGAAAAAGTCAGCGAGCTGACGGGGATTCATTTTGAGACAGCCGAAAACAAGTTCCACGCCCTCACGTCGAAGGGGGAACTCGTCTTTGCGCACGGGGCGCTGAAAGCCCTTGCCACCGATCTCATGAAGATCGCAAACGACGTGCGCTGGCTCGCATCCGGCCCGAGGGACGGCCTGGGCGAAATCACGATCCCCGAAAATGAGCCCGGCTCCTCCATCATGCCGGGAAAGGTCAATCCCACCCAGTGCGAGCAGGCGACGATGGTGGCCGTGCAGGTGATGGGCAATGACGTCGCGGTCGGTATCGCGGCATCCCAGGGAAACTTCGAGCTCAACGTCTTTATGCCGGTGCTCGCCTACAACTTCCTGCAGTCCGTCCGCCTCCTTGCGGAGTCGATCGAGTCCTTCCGCATAAACTGCGTCGAGGGAATCCGCGCAAATGAAGAGAAGATGCACGAAAACCTGTACAACTCCCTCATGCTGGTGACGGCGCTGAACCCCTCGATCGGTTATGAAAATGCCGCGAAGACGGCAAGTCTTGCGTATGAGAAGAACATCTCGCTGAAAGAGGCGTGCGTGCAGCTTGGATTTTTGAGCGCGGAGCAGTTCGACAAGGTCTTCCACCCGGAGGAAATGGTATAAGCCAAAAGACGGCTGCCGCTCTCCTATAGAGAGTGCGGCAGCCGTTTGTGATTTTTCGGGGGTTGTGACGTGGCTTACGAGGCAGCTGCGGCGTCGGATTTGGCTGCGGCGTCGGTTTCGGATGCGGTCCCGTTTTCGGCCGCGGCGTCGGTTTCGCCGAAGATGAACTTGCTGTGGGGCTTCAGGATCGTCGCCAGGAGCTCCCCTAAGATGTAGCAGCTGATGAACTCGCCTGCTGCGATGGAGAGCATGAGGATCGGGATGGGAAGGTTCACGCCGTAGCCGAAGCGGAGAATGAGCGGGATGATCACGGTGTTCGAGACGATCGTCGGGATCGGAACGAGCCAGCGGTTTCTGCGAAGAAGGTATCCGCCGACGGCGCCGATGAGTGTCGCCAGGCTGCCGAAGAGGATGTCCCAGATGATGGCCCCGCCGAGGGAGTTGGCGATGATGCATCCGACAAGGAGGCCGGGAATCGCTGCCGGCGTGAAGAGCGGCAGGATCGTCAGTGACTCCGAGATGCGGACCTGCACTTCGCTGAACGAGATCGGCGCGAAGAGGATTGTGAGGACGACGTAGATCGCAGCGATCATGGCCGCCCTCGCGATAAAGGCTGCTGACATGACTTTTGTTTTTTTCATAGTATCTCTCCCGTAGTTTTGTTTTTCGTGAGGATGGTTTCGAACTCACTAGTCCCCGCATATACTTTAGATTTGGGACGAAGTACGATTATATCTGCTTTTTGTGCCAAGTGCAAGGGAAAATGTGTTTTTAAGAGAGGTGTCAGGATGGAGCACGCAAAAATTGCAGTCACGGATCCCCTTTTTCGCCGCTGCCGGAGCCTTGTGCGGAAGGAGATGATTCCGTATCAGTGGAAGGTCTTAAACGACGAGATCGATATCCGGATCGAGCGGGAGAGGGACGATGCGTCCATACCGAACGAGAAGAGCCATGCGCTCGAGAACTTCCGGATCGCGGCGGGCATACATGAGGGACATCACTACGGCTGGGTGTTTCAGGACAGCGACGTGTACAAATGGCTGGAAGCGGCGGCGTACACGCTGATGAACCGGGATACTTCTGACGGAGAATCCTTGGAGGTGCAGGAGTCAA
>CADCPJ010000195.1 GCA_902803245.1 uncultured Lachnospiraceae bacterium
CTTTGCTTAGGCACTGTAAGCAAATATCTTCCGAATGGGAATGATACGGAAAGTTTAAGTCTACCACAACGAGCCGCTGATTTCCAGATGCTCTCGCAAGAGATTCGGCCAGACGGACTGCGTTCCTCTTCGGGCTGTGCCGGCTGCGGCTCCATAAGCCGGAAAGCAGCGCTGTTTTTCACGAAGAGGATGAACATTCTGCTGCTTTTTGGTATAATTGGAACAAAGAGCGCGTCCCTGAAGTGCCGGGGATAAGCCGGACCATTTGCAAAAATGGCGGCGGGAGAGGGAGGAGACATGAATGACCACATAAAAAAGATGATAGCGCCCATAGTGATAACGGCCGTATTCCTTGGATATCTGGCGATCTACGGGATATTGATCTTCTATGTGGAAGAATGGCAGGGTAAGCCTGTCCTCCTCATCCTGCTGATTCCGCTTGCCGCGCTCGGAGCAGGCATGGTGTATGTACTGTATACCCGCATACGGGAGATAAAGAGAGGTGAAGAAGATGATCTTGGTAACTACTGACACGTTGAACGGAAAAGATCTCGAGATGCTCGGCCTTGTAAAGGGCAGCACGATACAGACGGTAAATGCGATACGGGATATCGGATCCGGGCTCAAGACCCTGGTCGGCGGCGAGCTGGTAAAGTACACTGAGATGATGAACAAGGCCAGGGCGCTTGCGACAAAGAGGATGGTGGAGGAAGCGGAGCAGATGGGAGCGGACGCGGTCGTCGGCGTCCGGTACGCGTCGTCTTCGGTCATGCAGAGCGCCGCCGAAGTCATGGCATACGGGACGGCAGTGAAATTCAGATGAACCGGGCGCTGCTTTCAATAAGACCGGCAGGGCGGACCGGCAGTCTGCCCCTGCCGCAAAAGGAATCACGATTCTTTTTTCATGAGAGGAACCCCCAATGAAGGTTACAGACAGACTCAGACCGCTCTTTGCGCTTCTTGCAGCTTTGCTCATGCTCTCTTCAGGCGCCGCTGCTTTCCGGTCCGGAATATGCTCCGTGTATGCGGCGGAGAAGGCGGACACCGGGAAGCCGACCGTGCTGCTCATCCTCGACGGCTACGGCATAAATGAACGGACCGATCACAACGCCATCGCCATGGCGGACACGCCGGTGATGGACAGACTGATGAAGGAGTGCCCCTTCGCGAAGGGAAACGCCAGCGGTTTGTCAGTGGGGCTGCCGGAAGGGCAGATGGGAAGCTCCGAGGTGGGCCACCTGAACATAGGCGCCGGCCGCATCGTGTACCAGGATCTGACCAGGATCACGAAGAAGATCGAGGACGGCTCATTTTTTGAAAATGAAGCCCTCCTTGCGGCGATGGACAATGCGAAGGAGAAGGGGACGAGCCTGCATATATACGGCCTCGTCTCCGACGGCGGCGTCCACAGCCACATCAGCCACCTCTATGCCCTTCTTGAGATGGCAAAGAGCCGCGGACTTAATAAGGTTTATGTACACTGCTTCACGGACGGAAGGGATACGCCCCCGGAGTCCGGGAAGAAATACATTGAGGCGCTTGAGGACGAGATGGCGAGGATCGGCTGCGGCAGGATCGCCACTGTGGCGGGCCGCTATTATGCGATGGACCGGGACAACAACTATGACCGCATAGAGAAAGCTTACCGCGCCATGACCCTCGGCGAGGGCGAGACGGCTTCTTCGGCCGCGGAGGCCGTGGCGAAGTCCTATGAGAAGGGCAATACGGATGAGTTCATCCTGCCCACGGTGGTGATGGAGAACGGCGCGCCTGTGTCCGTCATCGGCGACGGGGATTCCATCATTTTCTTCAACTTCCGCCCGGACCGGGCCAGGGAGATCACCAGGACCTTCTGCTCCGATGAGTTTGACGGATTTGACAGGGGGCCGAGGAAGCCGGTGATCTATGTCTGCTTCACGGACTATGACGTGACGATCCCGAATAAAGAGATCGCCTTCCCAAAGGAAGAGATCAAAAACACCTTTGGGGAGTGGATCGCCGCAAACGGCATGAAGCAGGCCAGGATCGCCGAGACGGAGAAATACGCCCACGTGACTTTCTTCTTCAACGGCGGAGTGGAAGCTCCGAATGAAGGAGAGGACCGGTTCGTGATTCCGTCCCCGAAGGTGGATACATACGACCAGAAGCCGGAGATGAGTGCGCCCGAGGTCTGCGATACCCTCGTCGGGAAGATCCGGTCGGGCGAATATGACGTGATCATCGCGAATTTCGCCAACTCGGATATGGTGGGCCACACCGGCGTGGAGGAGGCCGCCGTCCGGGCCGTCGAGTGCATCGACAAATGCATCGGACGGGTTGTTGAGGCCGTCGAAGAGACGGGCGGCCGGCTCTTCATCTGCGCCGACCACGGAAACGCCGAGATGATGGTGGACTATGAGACCGGAGAGCCCCTGACGGCTCACACCACGAACCCCGTTCCCTTCATCCTGGTGAATTACGATCCCGCCTATACCCTGAGAGAGGGAGGGTCTCTTGCCGACATCGCTCCCACCCTGATCGAGATGATGGGCATGGAGAAGCCGGAGGAAATGACGGGGGAGTCCCTCCTCATTAAAAAATGATGTGTGACAAAAAATGATGTGTGATAAAAAAGGGAGCACCCTCTTTTGAGGATGCTCCCACCTTTTGTCCTTGCCTTTTGTCCTTGCTTTTTGTCCTTGCTTTTTGTCATGCCGCCCGGTCAGCGGGCTCACCGATGAGGACCGATACATACTTTGTGTAAATATCGCCCAGCATCTCGAAGAGCTCCTTGGCGCCGGGCATGACGCCGTGCAGATTGTAATATGTCTGGATGCAGGTGCTTGTGATCTGAAGTTCATAATTTGTCATGGCCGACTCTCCTTTCTGTCTCCTCTCAATAAATGAGGCCCTCTGCCTTAAGTGAGACTATGATATACCGTGAATCTTAACTGAAGCTTAAGCGGTTCATCCGGGCAGCTGCCCTCGGAAATTACTAAGGCTAATCCGTACAGGCAATTGTCTTCGAGAATTACCAGGGATAACCGGTATCACCTCGAGCGACTGCCGGATACCCCGATCAGGAATTACCTGTCATATCCGAGAATGCTCGCTGCAATCCAGCCGTCCACGGGATAATCGATCTGAGCCCAGCTGCGGCCGTCCGCTTCCCTGAAGTTGCCGGTTGTGTTTACGACGGTGCCGTTCTTTAAGGATGCGATCTGTTCATAGCCCTTTCCGGCTCCGTCTCTGACCGCTGCGTTCTGGGACGTGCCCGTATCGACGACTCTCTTTCTTCCTCCGACGACCTGGTCAAGTGCTGCGTCGTTGATCTTGTTCATATCTGACATACTATTATTATCCTCCGTTCGTTAATTGTTTGCCGCTGCGGCGTTTTTTCTGCCCTGTCTGCGGCTTCAAAACCTGTTTCATCTGACATTTCCGATCATACCAGAGCGTCTGTCACACTTATGGCACAGGGAATGCACATCTAATTACATCCGCGCCGGCGCCGGCGTATGCGTAAATTGACTTTGATTATTGGGATTATTATAATGAAAAGGAATTATGCCAGGATGGTGGCAGAGACTTTTGAAGCAGGCAATATCACGCATTTTTTAAAACCGCGAAGCGGTTCTTTAAAAAGGAGATTACAAATGAGAAGACTGTTACTTGCTGCACTTGCTGCTGTGACGCTCTTTTCCGGGGCGGTATCCGCCGACACGCTGACTACGAACGGCGGGGAGACGGTTGATTACAGCGACCTATCCTATTGCGTCGCCGATGAGGAAGCGCCGGAAGTTTATTTTCTCTCCGACATTTCCCCGGAGTCCCTGGTAAAGATCTATGAGGCCATGGAATGGCCGCGCAAAGCTCCCACGGCTGTCAAGCTGTCGACGGGGGAGCCGCCGAACAGCAATTATCTGAGACCGGAGCTGATTGCAGACCTCGTAAAGGATGTGGACGGAACCATTGTCGAGTGCAATACGGCTTATGCCGGCCAAAGAGCTGCTACCGCCGAGCACTATCAGGTGGCGGAAGACCACGGATATACTGAGATCGCTGAGTTTCAGGTGATGGATGAATACGGTTCCATGGAGATTCCCGTGACCGGGGGCGACCGCCTGACCGGGAACCTGGTGGGCGATCATTTTAAGGACTATGGATCCTATATCATACTGTCCCACTTCAAGGGACATATGATGGCGGGCTACGGCGGCGCGATTAAGAACGCCTCGATCGGCCTGGCATCCGCCAGGGGCAAGGTGCGCATCCATTCCGGCGGGACGAGCGATACGCACTGGCATGACGAGCTCCAGACAGAATTCCTGGAGTGCATGGCGGAGGCAGCCAAGAGCGTGAAGGACTATCTGGGAGACCAGGTGATCTTCATCAATGTCATGAACCGCATCTCCATCGACTGCGACTGCGACGGCAATCCTGAGGAACCGGACATCCATGACATCGGGATTCTGGCCTCCACGGATCCGGCAGCGCTTGACCAGGCCTGCCTCGATCTGGTATGGAACGCCGACGGCAACGAAAAGCTGCTCAGGAGGATCGATGAGCAGATGGGCCTGCACACGCTGGAGCACGCAGAGAAGATCGGACTGGGGATGAGGCATTACCGCCTGGTAAACCTGGATGCCTGACTGGATTCGAAGAGAGGCGATCTATCTCTTCTACTATCTTGACATCCAGATACGCCAGATCGTGCCGTACTGGGCGGCGGGCATCCTCATCGGCAGCGCTGTGTCCGTGTTTGGAAAGAAGTATATTCACGGGGCGTTCTCCAGGATCGGCAGGAAGAGGACGGGCTGGCTGGGAGTGATTCCGGCCAGCATCCTGGGAATCGCATCGCCTCTGTGCATGTACGGCACAATCCCCATTGCGGCGGCATTTTCCCAGCAGGGCATCGACGACTCGATTCTCTCGGCGTTCATGATGAGCAGCATTCTTCTCAATCCCCAGCTGATTCTTTACAGCGGGGCACTAGGGCACCGTGCAGTCATCATCCGATGCGTCTCGTGTTTTCTGTGCGGCTGCTGCGCCGGCTGGCTGATCCGGGCCTTCTACGGCAAAAAAGGAAAGTCCTTTTTTGACTTCTCCGGGTTCCGGGAGGGGGAGAGCAGGGATACGGATCCGAACCTGTTCCTCCGCTATATCAAAAATGTCGGGCGCAACATAAGAGCCACCGGCCCGATGTTTCTCATAGGAATCCTGCTGACTGCGCTCTACCAGATCCACGTGCCGAAGGATTTCGTCAGCGGCCTCTTTGGAAAGGACAACGGCTTCGGCGTCCTGATGGCCGCCACGATCGGGGTGCCTCTCTACATGTGCGGCGGAGGGACCATTCCTCTTCTGCAGGAATGGCTGTGGGACGGCATGAGCATGGGCAGCGCAGCGGCCTTCATGATTACCGGCCCTGCCACCAAGATCACCAACCTGGGTGCGATGAAGATCGTGCTTGGCTGGAAGCACTTCTTCATCTACATCCTGTATGTGCTTGTCTTCGCGTGGCTGACCGGCATGGCGGTCAATCTTGTGACGGGTCCATGAAACAGGCTTTCTTAAAGGTGACAAAGCCTGGCGCCGTAAGGGCGCAGATTATATAAGGCACCTTAAGCGGAAGCGGGTGCAGGAAGGAGTGAAAAATGAAGGTACTGATTATAAACGGCAGCCCGAAGGCAGACGGCAACACTGCGATTGCGCTGCAGGAGATGGCTAAGATCTTCGAGGCGGAGGGCGTAGAGACCATCATTTACCAGGTCGGAAACAAGGACATCAGGGGATGCATCTCCTGCAATGCGTGCTCTGAGAAAGGGAAGTGCGTGTTTGACGACGCGGTGAACGAGCTGGCCCCGGTCTTTGAGGAAGCCGACGGCCTGGTGGTCGCGTCTCCTGTATACTATGCCTCTGCGAACGCTACGCTGATCGCGTGCCTCGACAGGCTGTTCTACAGCACGGGTTTTGACAAGACGATGAAAGTCGGGGCGAGCGTGGTAGTTGCGAGAAGAGGGGGATGCTCCGCCACCTTCGATGAGCTGAACAAGTATTTTACCATCAGCGGGATGCCGGTTGCGTCCAGCCAGTATTGGAACAGCGTCCATGGAAAAGAAAAGGGACAGGCGAAACAGGATCTGGAAGGCCTGCAGACCGTCCGGACGCTGGCAAGGAACATGACCTTCCTCATGAAGAGCATAGCTCTCGGGAAGGAGGCATACGGCCTGCCGGCGAAGGAAGAGAGGGAGTGGACCCATTTTATCCGGTGAGAGGCGAAAGATGAGTATTGCATGAAGAAAAAAGACAGGCAGGTGCGGAGTTTAATCCTCACCTGCCTGTCTCTTGCTTGTGATTTAAATGGGTGTGACGGATTCCTTATCCGGCAAAGATGATGCCGTCAAAGAACTCCATCGCATCTTTCCCGTCTATGGTCTGAGGGAAGTGCTCGGCGGACACTTTCACGCGCATGAGGCGCCCGTCTTTCGTGGCCAGATCCACCAGGGAGTCTCCGTCTGTGCGGAAAAGCGTCACTTCCTCTCCCGCGGGAATGGAGGCGGAGCCGATGACCTTGCCGTCCCTGTCCACTTCCTCACACGGGACTTCTTCTTTGGCGGTGAGGACTCTCTCTCCCACAAACGTAAAATACTCTTCCGTCGGCTCCGGCTTTCCGTCTGCACCTATGCGGTAGTTGCGGTACCCGCTCGATGTGCCGAGAAGGGATGTTCTCATCGAGAGAGGAAGACGCTCCGGGTCGGACAGGGCCGCGTCCGCGGAGAGGAAAGGATCCTCCCTGAATATGCTTGCAGGTGAGAGACTGACTGTTCCGATCTGCTCCGCATTCTTTTCGCCCAGGCGATAGATGTCGAAGTCCTCGTAATCGTTGTCCAGGCTGTAGAGCAGATAGAGATATTCCTCTCCGTTCGCCTTAAAGTAGGTCGGCCGGATCGAATAGGCGTAGATATCATCAAAGCGGCTCTCTTCTCCGTCGATCATAATCGAGAGACTGTCGTAACCGCCGTTTTCGGAAGACTCTCCGTACACGCAGATCTCCCGCCCTCCAAGCTTCGTCGGAGTGGAAAGGGGGAACTCGACGCCATAGCTGCCCGGTACATCCGATGCCGCTTTTGCGATCATGGAATCATTTCCCTCATAGGGAACAAGGATATTCTGGGCGCCTACTGCATAGGAAGCCAGTGTATAGGCGCTGAAATAGCAGGTGATGCCGTCATACCCGGCGGTCCAGACCATGTCATTTAATGCCGTACCCTTAAAATATGCCTCCGTGAGATCCTTGTCGACATCCGGGTAGAGGCGGTAAATCTCGTCCTTTACGAATGCCTTGAACGATTCTTCGTCGGTGACGAGATCACTCAGCTCCAGCTTTTTCCCGCTTGATGGGTCAAAGTTCACACCTGTGTACACCGTATACCCGTGAGCGCCGCCGGTATAACCGGTATCCACCCCGAGGAGCGAGACGATGTTCTTGTCGGA
>CADCPJ010000196.1 GCA_902803245.1 uncultured Lachnospiraceae bacterium
ATTACGGGGCCGCGTTTGACGAGGAAGGGGAAAAGGGCGTGGGGCTCGGCAGCACGGTGGAGCGCCTGAAACGGATGTGCGGCGGAGACATGGAGATTGCGCAGCGGGAAGGCGGCGGTACGATCGTCACGATACGGATTCCGGACCGCGGGAGCGGCGGCTGAGAGGTGCCCTTAAATGACAGAAAAAATCAAACTCCGCCCTGATGGGATCAGGGCGTACGGAACGTTGCCTGAAATATGACTTGCGAAGTGAGTGCGGAGGTAATGCGATGACAGACAGTTTCTCTGAAAACTTAAGACGGATTCGGAATGAGAAGGGCATGTCTCAGCAGCAGCTGGCGGAAAAAATCTATGTGGACCGGTCGAGCATCGCGAGGTGGGAAAACGGCATGCGAATTCCGGACCTGACCCTGATTTCCCGCCTGTCCAGATGTCTCGGAGTGGAGGTGTCCGACCTTCTGCCTGATACGACATCTGTAAATGAGACCCCCGTGGTCATTCTCGTTGATGACGAAAAAACGATCCTCACAGGTATGCTGCGCACGCTCTCCGAGACGCTTCCCGGAGCGGAGATCATGGGTTTTACGAAGCCCTCGGAGGCGCTTGAGTTCGCGCGCCGCAATCAGGTCAGCATCGCTTTCCTGGATATTGAGATGGGCAGGGTCAACGGCCTGGATCTGTGCGAAAGGCTCATGGAGATCAACTCAAGGACCAACGTCGTCTATCTGACGGCCTGGCCCGACTATTCCCTCCGGGCATGGAAGACGGGGGCGAGCGGATTTCTGATCAAACCTCCGGAAAAGGAGGAGATCCTTGCCATTTTGCCGAATCTGCGGCACCCTGTCGGCGGACTTCTGGAAAGCGGGAGAGCGAAACAGTAAGAACGATATAAGCATCCCCTTAAAACCAAGTGTGATGGATCATAAAGGAGGAACGTTTTGCGCGCATTAGACAGACTTCTGAAATACGTCAGGATTTATACCACGAGTGACGAAGAGGGGGAGACTGTCCCTTCCACCAGGCGCCAGTTTGACCTGGCCCGTGTCCTCGCGGATGAGATGAGGGCCATGGGCATCTCGGACGCCCGGGTCGATGACAAGTGCTATGTCTACGGGACGATTCCCGCATCTTGCGGCTGCGAAGATGCGCCCGCCCTGGGCTTTATCGCCCATCTGGACACGGCTCCCGATTTCAACGGGGAGAATGTGAATCCCCAGGTGATCGAAAACTATGACGGAGGGGATGTGAGGCTCGGTTCAAGCGGCCTTGTGCTCCGCACGGAGCAGTTCCCGCACTTAAAAGGGATGAAGGGACGGACGCTGGTCACTACCGACGGGACCTCTCTTTTGGGGGCGGACGACAAGGCCGGCATCGCAGAGATCATGACCGCGGCCGGGGCTCTACTTGCGGGGGAAGTGCCTCACGGAAAGGTCTGCATCGCTTTTACGCCGGATGAGGAGATCGGCAGCGGTGCCTCTGACCTGGACATTGCCGGGTTTGGAGCGAAGTACGCGTATACCGTGGACGGCGGATTCGAAAATGAGATCGAATACGAGAACTTCAATGCGGCAGCGGCTTCCTTCGACATCAGGGGGTTCAACATCCACCCGGGGGACGCCAAGGACAGGATGATCAATGCGGCTCTTCTTGGATGCCGCATAAGCGCCATGCTGCCGGAGGCCGAGACGCCCCGGGACACGGAGGGGTACGAGGGCTTCTTCCACCTGACGGACATCGAAGGAAATGTCGATCACGCATCTCTTAAATACATCGTGAGGGATCACAGCGCGGCCCGCTTTGAGGCGCGGCTTCAGATGCTGCGGCACATTGAGAAGATCATGAACGAGCGGTGGGGAGAGGGGACGGTGACTCTCACCATAAAAGAGCAGTACCGCAATATGCGGGAGAAGATTGAGCCCCATATCCACCTCATTGAGAATGCCAGTGCCGCCATGAGAGAGCTCTCCATGGAGCCGGTCACCACCCCGGTGCGGGGAGGCACGGACGGCGCGCAGCTCTCCTATCGGGGACTTCCCTGTCCCAACCTGGGAACGGGCGGAGCGGCCTTCCACGGGCCCTATGAGCACATTACTGCTGAGGGCATGGATGCGTGCGTGAATGTGATCCTCGGAATTGTAAGGAGATATGCGGATCCTGGAAAGGCCTGAAAGGCGCCCGCCCGGCGGGATTGCCGGAAAGGGCATGAAAGGCAGCTGCCCGGCGGGATTGACGGGAGGGACGCATAGTCCGGAAGGAATCTTATAGTGAGGGCGCTATGGAAGAAAAAAAGAGGATCTGCGTCCGGTGCCTCTTAAGGGACCTCGCAGAGGAAGACCAGAAAGATTTAAAGAAGTACCTCGCTATGATTAAGCCCGCGGACCGGGCGGAGGAGGGGGAATATGAGCGGAGGCTCTCCATCTGCAGGGAGTGCAGCTTCCTGGAGGAGGCGACCTGCCTCGCCTGCGGGTGCTACGCGGAATTCCGCGCATACGGGAAGCGGGCCCGCTGCCCCAAAAAGAAGTGGTGAATCCATCCGCATAAGAGAATGGGTTCCCCAAAAAGGAATGACTAGCGTTGACTTTGAAGGTACGGTCAGCTTATAATCCACACTATGACGGGGTGTGGATTTCTTTTGTTTGCCTTATGTAAAGAGATTGTTTCAAGCACCCATGCCTGTTAAGAAAACTGCAGGCTTTCCACGTAAAAATGAGGTAACGTATGCTGAAGATCAACGGGCTCGAGACGGGACTTGAAGTATTCCGCACGCTAGGCTCCGATGTGCGCATGAAGATCGTGCAGCTTCTCGCCGAGCAGGGAGAGATGAATCTCGGCGCGATCGCATCCGCGCTCGATATGACGAACGGGGCCGTGACGACCCATATCCGGAAGCTTGAGGAGGCGGGCCTCATCCGCGTGTCGACGGAACACTCCGCAAGGGGGATGCAGAAGGTCTGCTCCCTTCAGGTCGATGAGATTCTGTTTGATATATCCCCGTCTCAGGAGGAGAGGAAGACGAAGTCCTACGAGACCCAGGTGGGAATCGGTGAGTACAGCGACTACGAGATCTCTTCGCCCTGCGGCCTCGCAGGAGAGGAGCGGATGATCGGCGACGAGGACGACTTAAGGAGCTTCTCCTA
>CADCPJ010000197.1 GCA_902803245.1 uncultured Lachnospiraceae bacterium
AACAACCTGTTTTAAACGATTGTGGTAACTGCTTTGCATCCCCGGCACTCGGGATGCTTCGCAATATGAAAGCCCCTGGCCCAAGCTCCTTACAGGAAAGAAGCTTAAGCCGGGGGCTTTTTTTGCCAAATACTGTCACTGGGCAAATGCTGTCACTGGGCAAATGTGCCGTAGGCGGCAATCGCCTCATCTATGGTCATTGCCCCGGTTCCGACCGCGTAAACCGCCTGCCTCAGCTGCAGGACTGCGTCATCTGTCAGACCGATCACTTCCGGCGACAGGATCCTGGACTCCGGAACGTCTCCGAATGCGGCATACATGTTGTTGAATGACAGGTCCCTGGTCGGCGACATCAGTCCCTTGCTCTGCGCCATCTCATTGAGCTCCTGCGATGTGATCAGGAAGCGCATGAATTCGTTGGCCATATCGAGATTCGGGCTTTCCTTGTTGACGGAGAACTGGAGATTCGGCATGTCAAGGAAGTAAGCGCCTTCATCGGAAATGGGAACAGGGACAAAGGTGTATGAGAAGGGGTTGGCGATGAATGCCTCGGAGCGGCTCTCCCGCTTCTTTGTGCCGGAGACGGTATCTCCGGAGCAGGTCATCATGGGCACGTCGCCCTCAAAAAAGCGGAGGATCACGGCATCATAGTTGTTTTCAATCATGGCGCACTCATCGAGGTCCACACAGCCGTCGCCAAGGAACTGCGTGATCTTCTCAAGGGAGGGCCGCATATACTCGCCGGCTGACGGGTCAAGGGAGTTGAGCTTTTCAACGGCCTCTGCATCGTCCGCTACCGTCGCACAGAAGAACGGATAGATCGTCAGTGTAAAAAGCGAGGTTCTCTCGTCATTGGAGAAGCCCATGATCGGGCTTGTGCAGCCCTTCTCGCGAAACGCGGCGCACACCGCCACCAGCTCCTCGTAGGTCGTGGGAATGCTTAAGCCCTCTTTTTCAAACAGATCGTTGTTCACGAGCATGCCGTAGGTGTTCGCGAAAACCGGGATCATCGGGAGCGTGCCATCGCCCGTATTCAGAATAATATTGCTGCGGATCGAGTCCAACTTGAGGCCAAGGCCGGGATCGGAAAGATCTTCGGCATGATCTATGGAACTCGTATACTGATCCCGGCCATACATCCAGGAGTTGCTGACGTAGATGTCAGGGGCGTCATTCCCGTTTAAGACCGTGCCGATCATATTGTTATAGTCGTCGATCTTCGTGTATGTCAGGTCCACGCCGGGATAGTACTCGTTGAAGCGGTCAAATTCGGCCTCCAGCGCCTCAAAATTGTCGTAGCCTCCTGCGACGTTTAAGCTTGAGCTGACGGAAGTATCGAGAGATGGCCGGAATTCCTCATCCGCAGCGCCCTCACTCTCCGCGCCAAACACACTCAGGCTGAAAACCGTCATCACCACTGAAAATACACATACTGCTTTTCTCATGATTGTCTCCTTTCTTTCATGATTCTTCGGATTTCCTTAATTACCAGTTTCATATCGATGGGCTTTGCAATATGCCCATTCATTCCCGCGTTCAGGCACTCCGTGACGTTCTCGGAGAATGCGTCTGCCGTCATCGCTACAATCGGAATGGAGGAAGCCCAGGGATCCTCCAGATTCCGGATCGCCCTCGTTGCGTCCAGACCGTTCATCTCCGGCATCTGTATATCCATAAAGATCAGATCATAGCTGCCCTCTTTGGCCGCGCGCATCTTATCGAGGCAGATCCGCCCGTTTTCGGCCCGCTCGCTCGTGATGCCGAACATGCCGAGCATATTGGAGATGATCTCCCAGTTCACGTTGATATCTTCCGCAATGAGGACGTTCACTCCGCTTAAGTCGGAATAATCGTCTTCCGGCTCGACGGATTTGGACGGAGTGCCGAGGACCTCATTGATCTTATTGTAGAGGGTCGAACGGAAGATCGGCTTGCTGACAAAACCGTTCGCTCCGGCATCCTTTGCCAGATCCTCGATGTCTGACCAGTCGTACGCGGAGATCAGGAGAATCGGGATCGCGGCGTCGATCTCCGTCCGGATTCTCCGGATCGTTTCCACGCCATCCATATCCGGCATCTTCCAGTCAAGAATCACAATGGTGTAATCCTTTCCTGTCTCGTGCCTGCGGGCAATCATTTCGAGCGCTTCTGCTCCGCTCTCGGCCTGCTCCGCGGCGGCGCCAAGGGATTCGAGCTCCTCGGAGACTGTCTTTAAGAGAATTTCGTCGTCATCAACGATGAGGGCGTCGATCTGATCGAGCCGGATCTCCTCGAGCTGCTTGTCTGCTGTCGGGATATCCAGAACAACCGTGAACGTCGTCCCTTTGCCTTCAGCGCTCTGACAATCAATCGTTCCGTTCATGAGATCGACCATCTACTTTGTAATAGCCAGGCCGAGTCCGGTTCCCTGAATGCTGTTGACGCGGCTGTCGGTCTGACGCGAGAAGGGCTGATACATGGTCGCCATGAACTCCGGACTCATGCCGATGCCTGAATCGGCTACGGAGTAGATGAGCCGCACACAGCCTGGCACGGAGCTTGCTTCCTCACGCATATCAACGGTGACATGCCCGCCGGGCTCCGTGTATTTGATGGCGTTGGAGAGGATATTAATATAGATCTGATTCAGGCGGAGCTGGTCCGTGCACAGGTACTCCTTTTCCATCCGGTTGATATGGAAGCTGAACTCGCTTTTCTTTTCCTTGATCATCGGCTGTGAGATGTTTACGAGGTTCTCGACCGTGTCCACAATGGAAAACGTCACGGGGACCAGCTTCAGCTTCCCGCTCTCCACCTTAGAGATATCTAAAATGTCGTTGATCAGTGTCAGCAGATGATTGCTGGCAAGCCCGATCTTCCGAAGACTCTCCCTTGTTGACTCCGCGTCTCCGAGATTCTTTTCGGCAATGGTCGTAAGGCCTATGATGGCGTTCATGGGCGTGCGGATGTCGTGGGACATGGTGGAGAGGAAATCGGTCTTCGCCTTATTTGCGGATTCCGCTTCCCTCGCTGCGACCTGAAGGCGCCTGTTTAATTGCAGCATATGGAACAGGTCAAAGAGGAAGAGAATCAGGAGGCCTGCGGAAATAACTCCCGTCAGCAGCCAGTTTGCCGTATCCGTCTCGAGGTCCTTTGCCGGAACGAAACCCAGAAGTGTCCATCCCGCAGTGGCAGTGAGAGGAGTATAGGCAAGGATGCATTCCTCTCCGTGCGAGTTGATCATGGAAATGGAGCCTGGCGATGAAGTGATCCGGTCAAACAGCTCCTTCGACGAAGCGGGATCCGTCGGATTATAGGACTTGTAGAACTCAAAGAAACTGGAGTTCTTAAAGCTGCGGCCTTTGAGGATGTAATTCCCGTCGGCGTCGATCATGGAGAGCTCGGCATTTGAGAAGTTGTCCTGCGGATAAACCCACTTCTGCTCGACCTCCGAGATGGGAATGACCCTGAGAAGAACTGCATCCTTTGAGGCTCCGCCCTCCGGACCTTTTAGTGCAACCCTGTTGCAGAAGGCCAGGGACTGCTCGCCGTTCATCGGGTTGGTATAAGCCCTGGTAATGTTGATGGACTCCCCGATGTCATTGATCCAGCTCACATCCCCCAAAAGAGCCACCCGCTCATAGGAGACGGCATAGTCGTCGTCCGTGCCCTGCTTCGGGCGGGTCGACAGGCCCGTCAGCGTGTCCAGCGAAATAAGATGCGCCGATATATTCCCGAGAACATGGGAGGCGCGGATAAAATCGACCGCCTCTTCCATCGTCATCCCCTTGCTGTTGATATACTGCGCCCACACATCGCAGATGCGCTGTTCACCTTCCAGAAAGTTTTCCGTCACCCGCTCCATGGTGACCGTCGCTTTTTCAAAGTGCTCGATCTGTCTTTGATAGGCCTGCCTGTTCTCGAACCCGGAGTAGAGCGCAACGAAGACCAATATGACAGCCATGATAGCCATATTGACAATGACGGTTAATGTCTTCTTCATGCCTATAAGTCTCCCTTGAAAAGCCGGGCCGCGAGTGCGGCAAAAATCATGAGGGCGATGTCATCAGCGCCTCCTAAAATATCATTATACAGTAAATTTCAGATTCGTGACATGATATCTTGAATCTTTATAGCCCTTTCCCATTATTTTCCGGTATGTTACAATGAGTCTGGCTGATTTATGCAACACGAATTCCGGCTGCCCCGGCGAGCGCTTTAAGTTCAGCTGCCCGGGCAGCTCAGGCGTCACGACTGTATGGAGAAAGGCATTAAGATGAAGACATTGAGACCGGCACTGATACTTCACGGAATTCTGGCAGTTCTGGAGGTCATTGCCCTCATCCATGACTGCCGCGTGTTCGGCCTGGCGATGTTCAAATACTATACCATTGACAGCAATGTCCTGCAGCTGGTTGTTTCGGTGTGCATCCTGATCTGTCTCTTAAGAGGAAAGGAGGGGCCTCATTTTCTGCTGGTCCTTCATCTGATCTGCGCGGTCTGCCTGACCGTGACATTTATGATCGCGGCCTTTGTCCTTGCCCCGCAGGAAGGCTTTGCCTACTATTTCCTTTCAAACGTCGCTCCGATCAATCATTTTATCGGACCGCTTTTTTCCGTGATCACGTTTATCTTCACACGGACCGGATACCCTCTTCAAAGGCGCATGGTAATCGCGCCGGCGGCGGCGACCCTTCTCTACGGGGTGGTCACTCTGATCATGAATGCTGCCGGAGTGCTGGACGGGCCGTATTTCTTCCTGCGGATCCACGAGACACCTCTTCCGACGGTGGTCCTGTGGTTTGTGATCATCGCTGTCCTGACGCTGGTGCTCTCCGCAATTTATATGCGGCTGAGAAGTTTGCGCAGAAAGAAAGCAGGCGAGGTATAATAATCCGGACCGCTGCTTCATCGGAAGCAGGGTGTGGAAATGGGACAAGAAGAGAGAGGAGCAAGGTGAACTATGAACAGACGTCTGATATTTATTTTCCGGGTTATCATCTGCTTTTTGGGCATGGCGCATCTATGCGGGGGGCTCCGGACGGCCGCTTTGGCAGACTCTGCGGAAACAGCTGCTGACCCGGACAAAGAGACATACCTGGCCGGCAATCCGGAGGACGTGGCTGCAGTGATCCTCCACACAAATGACGTTCACGTGGCATTTGAAGAAAACATAGGGTATGACGGGCTGGCTCTTTATAAAAAGGAGCTCGAGGAGCAGTATGACCATGTGCTCCTCATTGATGCCGGAGATGCCATCCAGGGCGCTCCGATCGGAGCCATTTCCAAAGGCGCGGAAGTGATCAGGATGATGAACCGCCTGGGATATGATCTGGCTGTGCCCGGAAACCATGAGTTCGATTTCGGATTTGATGCACTGGATGACCGCGCCGAGGAGCTTGGGTGCGGCTATACCTGTGCCAATTTCTGTGTGACCGGAGGAGAGCCGGTGTTTCAGCCGTGGCGGATCCTTCAGGCCGGGGATCTGAAAATCGGTTTTGTCGGTGCGGTCGCACCCGATACATTTACTAAATCCGTTATCAAGGATATTCTGAACGAAGCCGGTGAGCCGATGTATGACTTCCTGGCAGACGAGACCGGTGAGCGGCTTGGCGCAGCGCTTCAGAAATCGATTGACGAAGTGCGGGAAAATGGCGCGGACTATGTGATCCTCGTCTCCCATCTGGGGAACAACGATTCCATCACGGAGCAGTTCCGGTGCGAGCTGATAGCGAAAAAGCTGTCGGGAGTCGATGTGATCATCGACGCGCATTCCCATGAGATCTTCAACAGGACAGCGAAAGACCGGACTGGGAAGGAGGTTCCGTTCGCGCAGGCGGGGACGAAGCTGCAGGCGATCGGGCAGCTTACGATCTTTAAGGACGGGCATATGGAGGAAAAACTGGTGGAGGAGGTTCCGAAGCCTCAGGATCTTCCTTTCGCCGTGGAAGAACGGGGAAAGAAGGAGCGCTTTGTGGATCCGGAGATGATGGCATTCCTCGATGCGATCGTCGACTCCTACAAAGGCACCATGGAGCGGAAGATCGGAACGCTCTCCTATGACATGATCGTGAGGGATGAGAACGGCTTCGACATCAGCCGCATTGAAGAGAACGGGCTGTGTGACCTTGTGGCGGATGCCCTTCGTGCGAAAGGCGGGACGCAGACGGCATTCCTTAATGCCGGCTCCGTGCGCAACAACCTGAAGGCCGGCGACGTCACCTATAACGATATTCTGAATATCCTGCCTTATTCCAGCGATATCGTGACTGCCAGGGTCACCGGACAGATGATTCTTGATGCCCTGGAGTTCGGCACAGCGATCCTTCCGGAGATATCCGCCAGATTTCCGCAGGTCTCGGGGATCACTTTCCACGTCAATCAGAATATTGCCAGCAGCGTGCAGGTGGACGACAGGAATCAGTTTGTCAAGGTGGATGGACCGCGGCGCGTGTCTGACGTAAGGATAGACGGCGAGCCGCTTGACCTTGAGGCGAAGTATACGCTTACAGGGAGCAATTATCTTCTGACCGGCGGCGACGGCTATGCGATGTTTCAGGGTGCCGAGATCCTCACGATGACCATGATTCCTGACAACGAACTGGTGATGAAATACATCGAGGAGGACCTTGGCGGTGTGATCCCCGACACCTATAAAGACGTATCCGGCAAGCGGATCCTTTTTGACAATTGAGAGAGCGCATAAGAAACCTTTCTTTTCAACGGTTTCTTATGCGCGTGATTCCGCCTTCACCTGTCTGGGCTCGTCGAGGAAGTGCCACTCCATAAACCGCTTTGACATGTATTCGTCGTTATAGTGCTCATCCAGGAATTTCTCAAAAGCGGTATTCGCGGGAGCTCCGTAGTGCCGTCTGCTCCAGCGATGAATACAGATGGCCGTGAAAGCCAGATTGACTGCCATGAATATGGAAAGAATGATGATCAGTACCCTGTGGATTCCATGCTCGAAATGCGACAGCCCATAGCTGACCAGAGGGCAGAAGCGGCCGAAGGAGAAGCCGATGCAGCCCCAGATCACCGTCATAACCAGACAGATGTGGCCGCGGTAATTTAAGAAGTACCCGGTGTAATCCCATGCGCGCATACCAAGGCCGAATTCGAGGAGAAGTCCTCCTATCAGCTCCAGACCGTCTCCGACGAGAGCATGCCCCAGAAATTCCAGCACATATCCCTTTCCCTTGAGAGCGGCAGCTACCAGATAGAATCCCACTGTGCCAAAGCCGTAGAGCAGACAGAACGGGCCCCACATCGTCACTACGTGGGTCTCCCATTTTCCGAAAGCGAACAGACAGAAGAAGCCTTCAATCAGAACTCCCGCGATATTTGCAATCATAAACAGCCAGAAACAGATTCCGTAACTGACCCGAATGGTGGTCTTTTTCGTCTTTTCAGCCAAAACACCTTCCCCCAGAACGACATGATAACAGACCGGTATGTCCGGCCAACGAATATAATCATAAAGTACAAAGATAAAAAAGTCGAGATAAAAATGTGCCGAATAAGGGCCGCAAGAAGCGATTGCTCGGATCCTGCGGCCCTTATAGAGAAGCTTATTCCTTGCAGATGCGATTCATGCCGTGCACTTATGCGGCTTCCTTTGCTTCCGCGGCTGCGCCGGGAAGAGCGGTTTTCTTTACGTTTTCTCCGTAAATCTGTGCCCAGTCATTCGCCATCGAGATGGCTGTCCAGTCTTCCTTCTCCACTACAGCATAATACTCGGCCGCTTTCTCATCGCTTCCGTATTCTCTTACCGTGTCGTCACACACAACGAAAAATCCCATGCCCTCGTGATCCGGATTGCTTTCCGCATAGTTGAGCATCGAGTAGTCCCCCGTGCTGTTGCCGAATGCGAGAATCGGGCGCTTTCCGATTTCGCGGGCAATGGCTGCCGGCTTGGCGGACTTTCCGCATTCGACGGGATCGAGCACCTGGCCGAGAACGATGACTTCGTCCTGGCTCATATTGTACTCGTCGGCTTCTTCGCTTCCCTTTCCGGAGGCGACGTAAGGCACGTCCGTGGCAATGATGTGGTCATACGGGAAGTCGAACCGCTCCATGAGCCCCCGGACAACCTCGCGTTCACAGGCCGAGACCATCCAGACGTCAAAATCATTGGCCTTCAGATAATCGATGACTTCGATCATGGGCCTGTAGAAGGACTCGGCATAGGTCATGCCTTCGAAGCCCACGGCCTGAACGCTGCCTGCGAAATCATTCACATATGCGCGGAATTCAAGGGGAGTCATGCCGGCAAATGCAGTTGCGACAAGGACGTCCTTATTGATCGGCCCTTCGGGGAAGAATGTCTCGCCCTTCGTATAGGCGTACTCCCGGATCTGCTCCGTGGCTGCTTTTTCCTCTTCCGTCGCCTTATAGGTCGGGTCGTCGAGCACGCGGTGCATCGTCATGCACCAGTCCATGTAGATGGGAGCTTTCTCGCAGAGAATGGTACCGTCCATG
>CADCPJ010000198.1 GCA_902803245.1 uncultured Lachnospiraceae bacterium
GGCGAGCAGATCGAGAACTTTCGCGTCCAGGTCCAGATTGGGAAATGCCTCGAGGAATGGCAGCGGCTCCTTGTTCATGGGCTCCTTTCGGTTCTTACTTTCAATCTTATCTTTCGTATTACTCCTGGTATTTCTCCCAGTATTGCCGTGAAAATTACATTATATTTCGTTGCGCGTATGACAAATCTCAACTCTTCATATTACCGATGCGCGTGTCAAAAGCAGCCGGCAGATCATTGTATAGTATAGTCAGACATCTGCACAAGCTTAGTACATCTTAGCTCGTTGAGAATTGCGTTATTCAGCCGAAAATGCATTCAACCATGCATTTTCGTATGAATGGTTTTAGCAATTTTCAAGGAGGTTAGATGTACTTAGCGCGGAAGCCCGTCTGAATATACTATACAATGATCTGATGCTGAGCTTTTGACTTCTCCAGCCTCCTTAATAGAGATACCGCCCAAGCTCCTCCCGCAGCGCCTCCAGCAGCTCCCCCTCCGGCACCTTCCGTATAATCTCCCCGTGCCGGAAGATGAGTCCCTCATGCTTCCCACCGGCGACGCCGATATCCGCCTCTTTTGCCTCGCCCGGACCATTGACCACACATCCCATGACGGCGACCTTGAGGTCAAGGGGAATATCTCGAACGAGCTCCTCCACCTGTCCGGCGAGGGATATGAGGTCGATCTCCGTGCGCCCGCAGGTCGGGCAGGAGACCACTTCGACTCCGCCCCTTCTAAGGCCGAGAGTCTTAAGGATCAGCTTCGCGGCGCGCACCTCTTCCACGGGATCCCCTGTCAGCGAGACGCGGATCGTGTCCCCGATCCCCTGGTTTAAAATGAGGGCGAGGCCCACCGAGGACTTGATGCTCCCCGAGAAGACTGTTCCGGCCTCGGTGATCCCGACGTGGAGCGGATAGCGGGTCTTTTTGGCGATGAGCTCGTGGGCGCGGACGCACATCATGACGTCCGACGACTTGATGCTGATGACGATGTTGTCGTAATTGAAGTCCTCGATCATGCGAACCTTGTCCATAGCGCTCTCGACAAGGCCATCTGGAGTCACGCGGCCGTATTTTTCAATGATGTCCTTCTCGAGCGAGCCGGAATTGACGCCGACGCGTATCGGGACCTGGCGCATGCGGGCCGCGGCGACGACTTCGCGGATGCGCTCACGTCCGCCGATGTTGCCCGGGTTGATTCGGATCTTGTCCGCCCCGTTCTCGATCGCGGCGATCGCGAGGCGGTAGTCGAAGTGTATGTCCGCCACCAGAGGGATATGTATCTTCTTTTTGATCTCGCGGACCGCCCTTGCCGCCTCCTCCGTCGGGACAGTGGAGCGCACGATGTCGCAGCCGGCGTCCTCGAGCCTGAGGATCTGAGCAACAGTTGCCTCCACATCCTCGGTTTTCGTGTTGGTCATCGACTGGATCGCGATGGGGTTTCCTGCGCCGATGGCGCGGCTTCCAATCTGAATTTCGATGGTTTTATCTCTGTGCATGGCGTCTCAAGCCTCTTTTTCCGTTTCCGCTTCCTTTTCCTTTTTGAGGAGTTCTTCCTCCCCGTCGTCCTCTTCCGGAGACGGGACAGGCGCGAGCCTGCCGTAGAGCTTCGTCATGTCGTAGATGCTCTTCGCCAGCTCGTGAGAGAGGAGGTTCGGGACGACGCGCCACTGCCAGTTGTTGGAACCGACGGCCGGGCAGTTCATTCTCGCTTCATTTCCCTTGACCAGGAAGTCCTGGATCGGGACGATGCACAGATCCGCCACCGAGCGGAAAGCTTCCCGGATGAAATCCCAGGTGAACTGGCCGTAATCCGTAAAAATGGAATTGATGTATCTGCGGACAAAGTCGCGGTCGTGGTCATTTAAGCTCTCGATCCAGCCCCGGGTGGTCATATTGTCGTGGGTGCCGGTATAGACGACGCAGTTCGTCTGATGCTTGTAGGGCAGATAGGAGCTCGACTCGCTCTCGTCGAAGGCAAACTGCAGGACCTTCATGCCCGGGTAGCCGGACTTTGAGAGGAGCTCCCTCACGCTGTCCGTGATGTAGCCGAGATCCTCCGCAATGATCGGGGCTTCTCCAAGCGCATCGTGGACAGCCTTGAAGAGGTCCATGCCGGGTCCCTTCTCCCACTTGCCGTTCTCCGCGGTCTCATCGCCGTAAGGAATGGCATAGTACTCGTCAAATCCGCGGAAATGGTCGATGCGGATGATGTCATAGAACTCATAGCAGCGGGAGATCCGGCGGATCCACCAGTCATAGCCCCGTTTTTTCAGCTTCTTCCAGTCATAGAGCGGGTTGCCCCAGAGCTGGCCTGTGGCTGAAAATGCATCCGGCGGGCACCCGGCCACCTTGACCGGGATGTTCTCCTCGTCAAACTGGAAGAGCTCGGGGTGAGCCCATGTGTCCGCGCTGTCGAAGGCCACATAGATCGGGATATCTCCGATAATCTTCACGCCCTTCTTCTTCGCGTAGGCCCGGACCTTCTCCCACTGCTCCATGAACTTGAACTGCTGGAAGCGGTAGAAGTCGACCGTCTCCGCGATCACTTCGCCAAGGACATCCATCGCCTTCTTGTCCCTGTTGCGGTAAGGCGTGTCCCACTCGCTCCAGGGCTTGCCGCCATTTTCCTGCTTGAGGGCCATATAGATGCAGTAATCCTCGAGCCAGTCGGCGTTCTTCGCTACAAATGCCTTGAACGCCTCGTCCTTGTCTTCCTTCTCAAGGAATCTCCCGTATGCGAGACGGAGAGCCTTGAAGCGGCTCTCATAGAGAGCGCCGTAATCACAGAACTCAGGATCCGTCCCAAAGTCAAGGGCGTCACACTCCTCCCTCTTTAAGAGACCCTCTTCGATCAGATCCTCCAGAGAGATAAAGTAAGGGTTCCCGGCAAATGTCGAGAAGGACTGGTACGGTGAATCCCCATAGCCTGTCGGCCCGAACGGGAGGACCTGCCAGTATCCCTGGCCGGCTTCCGCCAGAAAGTCGATCCACTCATATGCCTCCTTCGAAAAGCTTCCGATGCCGTACCTGGACGGAAGCGATGAAACCGGATAAAGAATTCCGCTGCCTCTCATAATACCTCCCCTAAAACAATCATTTCTATTGGGCACACCTGCCGCCCTTTGCACTGCCTAAAGCGCATCACTCCGGCAAAAAACGAGGGCGCACAAAATGTGCGCCCTAAATTATAGCATATGTCCCAGATTTTGTGAACTTCGCGCTGATAAGATTCACACCACACTCGCCGCGCTCTCCCGCCTCTCGCTGTCGCGGAGCCTGAACGGCTCCTGGTCCCGCTCCGGAAGCTGGATGTGGAGAGCTTCGCGGATGACGTCCGCCACCGTCTCAACGGACTTGATCTCAAGCTTCTCCCGGATCTCCTCCGGCACATCGTCGAGATCCCTCACATTGTCCTTCGGAATGAGGACCTCCCGGATCCCTGCCCGCTCCGCAGCCATGAGTTTCTCGGGCAGGCCGCCGATCGGGAGCACGTATCCTCTTAAGGAGATCTCACCCGTCATGGCGAGATACGGACTCACGCGCTTTCCTGTCACCAGGGAAGTGACCGCCGTAAACATCGTGATGCCTGCGCTCGGCCCGTCCTTCGGCACGGCCCCCTCCGGGATGTGGATGTGGATGTCGCGGTCCTTGAAGTCGAGTTCGCTGTCGAGGAATGTGCTCTTCACAAGGCTCACGGCCGTCTCCGCCGACTCCTTCATCACGTCGCCGATCTGGCCCGTCAGGTGAATCTGGCCGCTGCCCTTCATGGCCACGCTCTCGATGAAGAGAATCTCGCCTCCCGCCTGTGTCCAGGCGAGCCCCGTCACGACGCCGGCCGGGTTGTTCTTCCGCACCTTGTCGTGGTTGATCCGCTTCTTCCCTAGGTACTTCTCGACATTTTTCTCGCGGATCACGAGCGTCTTCGCCTTCTCCGCGCCTGCTGCCTTCTCTCCGTCTGCGGTTTTCTCCGCGTCTGCGGCCTGGTCCCCGCTCCCGGTCTTCTTCCCGCTCTCAGTCTCTGTCGCGGTGCCGCCGCCCATCTGTCCCTCGACGATCTCCTGGGCCGCCTTCCGACAGACGGTCATGAGCTGCTTTTTGAGACCTCTCACTCCCGCTTCCATCGTGTAGTCGGCTATGATCTTCTTCAGCGCCCCGTCCGTAAAGCGGATGTCCCGTCTTTTGAGCCCCGTCTCCTCGAGGGCCTGTCCGACGAGGTGCTCCTTCGCGATGTGGAAATGCTCCGTCGGAGTGTATCCGGACAGCTCGATCACTTCCATGCGGTCAAGGAGCGGCTGAGGGATCGTGTCCCAGGTATTCGCCGTGCAGATGAAGAAGACGTGGGACAGGTCATACGGCAGGTTCACATAGTGATCCTCGAAGGTCGTGTTCTGCTCCGGATCGAGCACCTCGAGGAGGGCGGCGGAAGGATCCCCGTCGAACCTTGCGTTCAGCTTGTCCACTTCGTCGAGAACCACGACCGGGTTCATCGAGCCGGATCTCTTGATTCCGTCCATGATCCTGCCCGGAAGCGCCCCGATATAGGTCCTTCTGTGGCCGCGGATCTCGGCTTCATCCCGGACGCCGCCCAGGGAGATCCTCACATATTTCCGCCCGAGGGCCTCTGCGACCGACTTGCCCATACTGGTTTTTCCGGTGCCGGGGGCTCCGACGAGAAGGAGGATCGTGCCTTTTTGCTTCGCCCCGCCGTTCTTCTCGTGCAGGGCCATCACGGCGAGATGCTGCAGAATGCGCTCCTTCACCTTTTTCAGCCCGTAGTGGTCCCTGTCCATGATGCGGCGCGCCTTCTTAAGGTCGATCTTCGGGGTCTCCTCTATCTTCCACTTGAGGGTTGTCACGAAATCGAGATAGTCATAGAGGGAATTGTACTCCGCCCCGTTCGACGGCTCCCTGTTAAACCTCGCGAGCACTCTCTCCACTTCCTTCCGGACGTCGTCCGGCATGCCTGCCGCCTCGATCCGGCTTTGAAAGCTGTCCTCGTCTTCCTCCTCCCCGCCGTCCATCTCCGCGAGGGCCCTCTGAAGAAGGCCGATCTGTTTGTGAATGGCCGCCTTCCTGTAGGCAGTCGCCTCGGGATCATCGGCGCTGGCAAGCTCCACCTGGACCTCCAGGGCTCCGCGGAAGCGAAGAAGCGCCTCGTGCACAAGCACGCCCCTCTCCTTGAAGGAGTTGGTCTCAAGCAGGGCGTACTTCTCCTCCGGCGTCATGTCGAAGAACTGACAGAACACCGCCGCGTATTCATTGACCGTCTTGATCTTCTTCAGGTACTCGACCGCATAGTCGCCGCCCCTGATCTGGGAGGCGAGCTCCGTCGTGGTTTTTTTCAGCCCTTCCAGCAGTTCCTGTTCCGCCTTAAAGGTCACATCCATGATCTCGTCGACTGCCTGGCAGTCGCCTTCTATGACGTCTCCGGATATTACAAGGCCGCTCACCAGGACCTTCTCCCTTGCCTGGGCCTCGACAATTGTGCCCATGGGGCCGTCCGTGATATTCGCCACCTCCGCGATGACGCCGAGGGGGTAGAAGTCCTCCGCGGTCAGCTCGCTGCGGGGCTTCTCCTCTTTCACCGGAAGGAAGATCACCTTGCCTCCGTCGATCTGAATCCTGCTCCGCTCCACTTGGCTGACTCTCTCAACGCTCAGGCGGTAATCCACATCGGGGAGGAGTATCGTATTATACATCGGAAGAATCAATATGGAACTCATCCTGTTACCTCCTGTCA
>CADCPJ010000199.1 GCA_902803245.1 uncultured Lachnospiraceae bacterium
CTGGGCGAACACAAAAGGGCCGGACAGATCCTGTGCGGCTTCGCGATGGAGACTTCCAAGCTCGAGGAGAGGGCGAGGGAGAAGCTTCTGAAAAAAAATCTCGACCTCATCTGCGCAAACAACGTCAAGGTGGAAGGCGCGGGCTTCGGCACGGACACCAACGTGGTCACCCTCATCACGAGGGAGGAAACCACAAGGCTAGAGAAAATGAGCAAGGAGGAGGTCGCGATGCGGATCCTCACTGCGCTAAAAGAGATGGAGAGGAACGGATGAGTGCGGAAGGAACGGGGACGCACGGAAGCTCTTTCCGGGATGAGACAGGGGGCTTCGGGATCAGGGAGATCGACGGCGGGATCTATGAGCGCATCCGCGGCAGGTCGTATAAGGCGGAGTGCACCCTTCCCCTTCGGGACCTGAGATATCTCCGGCTTCTCCACAGGGATCTCTCCGGCAGGACACTTAAAGGGGAGATGATCTGCAACCGCCGCATCGCGGAGGATGTGCTGGAGATCTTTGAGAAGCTGTATGAGGCGGGATATCCGATCGAGCACGTCCGCCTCGTGGACGACTACGGCGCGGATGACGAGGCCTCGATGGAGGACAACAACTCGTCCTCCTTCAACTTCAGGGAGATTGTCCGGACCGGCGAGGTCTCCAAGCACGGGCTCGGCCTCGCCGTCGACATCAATCCCCTCTACAATCCCTACTGGAAGATTGTGGACGGGGACGAGATCATTCTGCCCTCTGCGGGCAGGCCCTATCTCGACCGCGGCGCGTCTTTCCCGTACAAGATCGAGCGGGGGGACCTGTGCGTCCGGCTCTTTACCAAAAAGGGCTTTTTCTGGGGCGGGGACTGGACGAACCGCAAGGACTACCAGCATTTTGAGATTCCGCCGGAGCAGATCCGGAAGTGGTATCGGTACTAAAGAGGGGGCTTAAGGAAACACTCGTTTTATCCAAGTTTTCTTAGAGGCTTACGGAAAACCCACAAGCTTTGGCTTAAGCGAAGGCGCCCTTTGCGGAGCCGGTTTCATTATGGTCGTTAACGGAATTGTCTTTCCCGAAGCGGCTGTATCAGCACAAAAAGAAGACGGGCGGCGTATTCTATGGAGGAAAAGAGAAACAGCGGCAAGAAGAGCTCCATGCAGGCCGAGCTCTCCATCATACTGGCAGCGGTGATCGTCTGCGCCCTCATGATGATCGGGATCGCGACTTTCCTGTGGCTTGCTCCGTTTTACCGGTTCAACAAGATCCAGAAGCTTGTCAGCACCTACAAAAAGATCGACGAGCTTTCGGACGACTACGAGAATTTCTCGACAGAGATCTACCAGATCGCGGAGCAGGACAACATCCGCATCACCGTGACGGACTCGGAGTTTATGTCCTTTGAATCCACGAGCTACGATGGACTCAATTATGTCAACCGACTCTTCGGCTACTACGCCCATTTCTACAGGGACGACATCAATGTCGTGAAAAAGACCGACCAGTACACAATCCAGGAGACCTTCGACCGGAAGGCAAACCTCAATTACCTGGAGATGTGGGGGAGGCTCACGGACGGAGACTGGTTCATTATCGCCACTCCGCTCGAGAGCATGACGAACACGGCGAGGCTGTCGATGGTCTTCTTCGTGATCGTCGGATTTGCGGTGATTGCCGTCAGCATTGTCATCATTTCCTTCATCATGCGGAGGTACACGAAACCGATCGCGCTCCCCACAGAGCAGGCGAAGCGCATGGCAAACCAGGAGTTCGACGTGCACTACGAAGGGGACGACACGAACGAGATCGGCGAGCTGGGTCGGAGCTTCAACAAGATGTCCGACGAGCTGGAGCGGACCATAAGCGAACTCAAATCGGCAAATGTTGAGCTCCAGAAGGACAACGAGGAGAAGACGAAGACCGACGAGATCCGCAAGGAATTCTTAAACAACGTCTCGCACGAGCTGAAAACCCCGATCGCACTCATCCAGGGGTATGCGGAGGGACTAAAAGACAACATCGCCGAGGACGAGGACAGCCGCGATTTCTACTGCGACGTCATCATCGACGAGGCCTCGAAGATGAACACGATGGTCAAGAAGCTCCTGACCTTAAACCAGCTGGAGTTCGGGAATGACCAGGTCGTGATGGATCATTTTGACCTCGTGCAGCTCATCCGCGGCGTCATCGCGGGCATGCAGATCATGATCGACGACGCGGGGGCACAGGTGTCATTTGTCCAGGAGAGCCCCGTCTATGTCTGGGGCGACGAATTCGAGATCGAGGAGGTCGTGACCAACTACCTGAGCAATGCCCTCCATCACGCGGAAAAGGAGAAGCGGATCGAGATCAGCATGTCCTTCTCCGGGAACATCGTCCGGACAACGGTGTTCAACACCGGCGAGCCGATCCCCGAGGAAGACCTCATCCATGTGTTCGAGAAATTCTACAAGGTGGACAAGGCCCGCACCAGGGAGTACGGGGGCTCCGGCATCGGCCTGTCCATCGTGAAGGCCATCATGGACGGCCACAACCAGCTGTGCGGAGTGCGGAACTATGAAAATGGCGTCGCATTCTGGTTCACGCTGGAGCGGTCGCAGGGATTGGATTAGCCGCTTTACGAAGGTTCCGCGACGTGTTAAAATGACTCCATGACAGCGATAATTGATTATGATGCAGGGAATATAAAAAGTGTTGAGAAGGCTCTCATAAGTCTTGGGATGAGGGCAGTCATTACTTCTGATCCGCAGGTAATCCTATCTGCGGATCATGTTGTGCTGCCTGGAGTCGGCAATTTCGGCGACGCGATGGGGAATCTCAAAAAGCGGGGGCTTGATGAGGTCATCCGTGAGGTGACGAAGAAAGAGATCCCGTTCCTTGGCATATGCGTCGGCATGCAGCTGCTCTTTGAGAGCAGCGAGGAGAGCCCCGGTGTGGAAGGCCTTGGCCTAATACGCGGAAGGTGCCGCAGATTTGAGGAGAGAGAAGGGTACAAGATTCCACAGATCGGATGGAATTCGATTCATCTCATGAACGGCGGCAAACTCTTTGACGGGATCGGCAGCGGCTCTTACGTGTATTTCGTGCACTCCTACTTCTGTGAGGCGGAGAACGTGAACACGGTCCGGGCCGTCGCGGAGTACTCCAATATCTTCCACGCCTCCATCGAGAAGGGGAAGATCTATGCGACGCAGTTCCATCCGGAGAAGTCCGGGGACACAGGGCTTCAGATCCTGAAGAATTTCATCCGTATCTGAAGGGAGAGGAAATGCTGACAAAACGTATCATCCCGTGCCTCGACGTAAACAGGGGCCGCGTAGTGAAGGGTGTCAATTTTGTCAACCTCACGGACGCGGGGGATCCGGTCGAGATTGCGAAGGCTTACAACGCGGAAGGAGCAGACGAGCTCGTCTTCCTTGACATCACCGCCTCTTCCGATGAGAGAGGAACCGTGGTGGATATGGTCCGCCGCGTGGCGGAGCAGGTGTTCATACCGTTTACCGTAGGCGGCGGCATCCGGACCGTGGAGGACATGCGCGCGATCTTAAGGGAAGGCGCCGACAAGATCTCGATCAACACTTCTGCCGTTGAGAACCCGGAGCTCATCCGGGAGGGGGCGCAAAAATTCGGCAATCAGTGCATCGTCGTGGCGATTGACGCGAAAAGAAGAGCGGACAATAGCGGCTGGAATGTCTATGTGAAAGGCGGGAGGCAGGACACCGGCATCGACGCCGTGGAGTGGGCGAAGAAGGCGGTCCGGTGTGGTGCGGGTGAGATCCTGCTCACATCCATGGACGCAGACGGGACCCGCGAGGGATATGACCTGAAATTGACGCGCGCGGTCGCGGATGCCGTGGCGGTCCCCGTGATCGCCTCGGGAGGGGCCGGAAAGCTGGAAGACTTCTGCGACGCGTTTACGAAAGGCTCCGCAGATGCCGCCCTGGCTGCGTCGCTTTTTCATTACAAGGAGCTTTCGATCGCGGACGTAAAGGAATACTTGAGCGCCCGCGGAGTGCCTGTGAGGTGGTGAGACGATGGCGATAACGGGAGCGTGGGCGGAAGCCCTGAAGGGGGAATTCCGGAAGCCTTATTATGCGAAGCTCTACAGGACCGTCCTTCACGAGTACGAGACGGAGGAGGTCTATCCTCCGAGCACGGATATCTTCAACGCATTTGCATTCACGCCGCTTGAGAAGGTGAAGGCCGTGATCCTCGGACAGGATCCCTATCACGAGAGGGGGCAGGCCAACGGCCTGTGCTTTTCGGTGCACCCGGGAATCCGCATTCCCCCGTCCCTTGTAAATATCTACAAGGAGCTTCATGACGACCTGGGATATGAGGTGCCAAAAAGCGGCGATCTCACCCACTGGGCAAATGAGGGCGTCATGCTGCTCATCACCGTTCTCACGGTGCGGGCGCATATCGCGAATTCCCACAAGGATATCGGATGGGAGGAGTTTACGGACGCGGCGATCCGCGTCCTTGCCGATGAGGACCGGCCGCTGGTGTTCATCCTGTGGGGAGGCCAGGCCAGAAAAAAGAAATCGATGATCACGAACAGGAAGCACCTCGTGATCGAATCCGCGCATCCGTCGCCCCTGTCGGCTTACAACGGGTTCTTCGGCTCAAAGCCGTTCTCGAGATGCAACGCGTACCTTGAGTCGCAGGGAATCGAACCGATTGACTGGCAGATCAATTCGTAAACAACTATAAGTGCATTTGCGGGACAGGAAGATGGCAGACAGTAAAGGGAAAGTCGTCAGGCAGGCTGCTTTTTTAATGACGGCTCAGATGATTTCAAGCGTGATCGGGCTCCTCTACAGGAGCCCGCTGCATGCGCTTATGGGGGACCTCGGAGACGGGTACTACCAGTTCGCATATGAGTGGTACACGATCATACTCCTCATTGCTTCCTACAGCATTCCGAGCGCGGTCTCCAAGGTCATGGCTGAGAGACTGGCGAGGAAGGAATATAAGAACGCGCAGCGCGTCTTTAAAGCGGCCCTTATGTACGTGCTCGTCGTGGGCGGGATCGGCGCGCTCGCGGCATTTTTCGGAGCGCCTTTTATTCTCGCAAAGCAGCCCGATGCGGTGCTCGCGCTCAGGGTTCTTGCGCCGACGATTCTCCTGTCCGGCTTCTTAGGGGTGTTCCGCGGATTCTTCCAGGCACACAATACGATGAAACAGACCGCGGTCTCACAGGTGGCCGAGCAGGTCATGAATGCCATCTTCTCGGTGCTCATGGCTTATCTTCTCACGCGGCCGTATCTTGGCGATGAGAACCTTAAAGGGAGATTCGGAGCTGCGGGAGGTACGTTCGGAACCGGGGCAGGCGTTCTCACCGGTCTTGTCATCATGCTGCTCGCCTATCTGGTCAGCAGGGGAACTGTCCACAGGCGGATCGCGAGGGACGTCCACGAGGGCGTTGAGGACTACGGCCATGTCTTCAAGGACATCCTCCTTATGTGCACGCCGATCATCCTCGCGACCTGCGTCTATAACATGACCGCGGTCGTCGACCAGGTGATCTTTACGAACCTCGCCGGAACCCACGGATTCTCTGCGAACCTGATCAGCAAGCTCTACGGGCTCTTTGGCTACCGCGTGCGCCCGATCATCAACATCCCGATCGCGCTGGCCTCGGCGACGTCGACGGCGCTGATCCCCGCCGTGGCCACTTCCATGGCGGCCGGAAGCAGGGACGAGGCGATCGGAAAGATCGATGAGTGCGTAAAGCTCACGATGTTCATCGCGATCCCTTCGGCTTTTGGCATGGCGATCCTTTCCTATCCGCTGATGTTCGCCCTCTATCCTTCGGGCGCAGTGGCCGGTGCTGCGGAGCTTCTCAGCTGGAGCGCTGTCTCGGTTATTTTCTACAGTCTGTCGACCGTGACCAACGGCGTCCTCCAGGGCCTCGGCTTCCCGTCCATCCCGGTCCGGAATGCGGCGATCGCCCTTGCGGTCAACGTGGCCGTCACTTTTGTGACCGTCGGCCCGCTGAACCTTCACATCTACGGCATTGTCCTCGCCATGGTCCTCTACTCCTTCGTGGTGCTGGTTTTAAACCTTATGGCAATCCGGAAGAGGGCCGGCTATCTGCCGAACTTCAGGCAGTTCCTGACCCCGCTGAAGGCCTCTGTCGTCATGGGAGCGGCCGTCGCACTGATCTACTGGGCTCCGACGCTGCTTCTGCCGTCAGTGTTTGAGCGGTATCTCCCGAGCGCGATCCTCATGGTCGCCGCCGTACTTATAGGCATTGCGGTCTATTTCGCGGTGTACGGGAAGATATCCGACCTAAGCGACGACGAGATCAGGAGGCTCCCCATGGGGACAAGGGTCTTAAGGCTCATGAAGAAGGTACATATCCGCTGACGGCCCTGCATGGAGAGAGGCGCACAGAGGCGCCCCTTAAGCCCCTTGAGCGGAGACATTTTTGCTTATGACTGAAAAACTTAC
>CADCPJ010000200.1 GCA_902803245.1 uncultured Lachnospiraceae bacterium
CAATGAAGACGGGGCAGGGACCGCACCGGATCGGACTGGGGGTACAACTGAACATCATGCTCATCTTCTGCATCCTTGTGTTCGCATTGGGGTTTTTGTGGATCACCTATATGGTCTATTGCAGCAAGGTAGACAGCTTCTACTATAAAAAGGCTGAACACGTCGTGCGCGACATAGCGAATTATCACCTTCCCTATGGATCCACGTCGTATTTGAGAAAAATGATCGATACCGACGAATTCCGGCAGGTGCGTGAGAAGGCCGTGAAGGCGAACGACGAGCAGATCATAAAGGACTGGATGCTGGAAAAGCCGTCCTACAATTTTCTTATGGGGTACGCCAAACCGGATTTCTCCCAGTTGTCCCCAAAGGAGCGGGAGTATTATACCCTTTACGGCGACTATGATTTCCTCGTAAATACGGAACTGGGTTACTCCGAGAAGATTTTCAACGTCGACGTCTACATACAGTACGTTGTGGACGGCGTGACCTATAACCTGGCGGATTCCGATATGAGCCTGATGGATATCGGCAAGGCGGAGCCGCCGATCGAGGCCTTCGCACAATACACCGGCAACGACGCAGTGCCGCCTACCATCTATCAGTTTGGAAATGACTGGCTCTGCACCACCTGCGAGCCATTAGTGGAGGAATGGGAGGATGTCGGGGAGGTCGCGGTGGCGCAGGTCTGCGTGGACATCGACATGAACAATGTCGTAAAGGAGCGTCACTGGTTCCTGGTCAGAAGCGCAGCATTCATCGCGGCGTTCGCCCTGGCCATGATGGCAATCGGCCTGTTTCTGCTCCGAAAGCTGGCGACAAAGCCCCTGAAGCAGCTCTCTGCGGGAGCCGCAAAATTCCAGATGCGGGAAGAGGGCTTCCGAAAGGACGATGTGATCGAACTTCCGATTCGCTCAAATGACGAGATCGGCGATCTGTATCACGAGATAAAGCTTATGCAGGGGCGCATCGTAAACAACACCGACAAACTGACACACGTCATAGCGGAGCGCGAGCGTGTCAGCACAGAGCTCGATATGGCAGCGCATATCCAGAACTCCGCACTCCCAAAGCAGTTCCCGGCTTTCCCGGACCGCCCGGAATTCGACCTGTACGCCAGCATGGATCCGGCGAAGGAAGTCGGCGGCGACTTCTATGATTTTTTCCTGGTGGATGACGACCACCTGGCGCTTGCGGTAGCGGACGTCTCCGACAAAGGAGTTCCCGCTGCTCTCTTCATGATGTCCGCCAAATCCATCATACACTACCGCGCAGAGATGGGCGGCACACCGAAAGAAATCATGACGTCTGTCAATCAGCAGCTGTGCAGGAACAATCCGCTTATGATGTTCGTCACTGTGTGGTTCAGTATCCTGGAACTGAGCACGGGCAGACTGACCTGTGCCAATGCGGGGCATGAGTACCCGATCATCCGGCACCCGGGCGATGTGTTTAGAGTCTATCAGGACAAGCATGAGATCGTCATGGGCATCATGAATAATATATCCTATAGCGAGTATGAAATTATTTTGGAGCCCGGTTCAAAGGTGTTTGTCTATACCGATGGTCTGCCGGAGGCAAATAACGCGCAGGGAGAACAGTTTGGCATGGAGCGGATCATCGAAGCGCTGAACATCTCTCCGGACGGTTCTCCCAGGGAATTGCTGGACAATGTGCACCGGGCTGCAGACGCGTTTACCTCAGGCGCAAAACAGTTCGACGATCTCACCATGCTCTCAATCGAATACAAGGGATAAAGAGGCAAAACAGTATGGAACATGCGCGAAAGAGCTACCCATTCGGGATGGGGGCGAAGCTGAACCTCATGCTGATCATCGGCATCCTGCTGATTTCGGCAGGACTGATGCAGATCACCTATATGGTATATAAGCGCAAGGTGGACAGCCTGTATTTCGAGCAGGCCGCAAGTGCCGCAAGCGACGCAACGAATGAACACCTCTCTTACCAGCTCACTTCCTATCTGCGGGAAAGGATAGATACGGATGAATTCAGGGAGCTGAGAGAGAGGGCCGCGGCGGCAGATGATCCGCAGATCATTGAGGACTGGATGCGCGCGCAGCCGCCGGTGCCTTATCTTGCGGATTATTATGCCAAAAATGAATCTACGATCAATGACAAGGAGAGGTTCAACCTTCTTGGCGATTATAAGGAACTGGAGACAGAACTGCTCCAGGTTATGTATGCCCTCGGCGTCGACAAGATCTACCTTCAGTATATTGAGGACGGCGTGACCTACAGCCTCGTGGAACCGGGGGAGAGCCTGCTCGCCGTCGGCGCAGCGAAGGAGCCCATCGCCGCTTTTTCCCGGTACGGCATCAATGACAGCATACCGCCCACCATCTATGAATACGGGGATAAATGGCTCTGTACGGCTTCCGTGCCGTTTGTGGAAGAATGGAATGACAGGGACTGGACGCCCGCGCAGATATATGTGGACATCGACATGCAGAATGTAGTGAAGGACCGCCACTACTTTCTGGTGAACAGCGCGATGTTTATCACGCTGTTCACCCTCCTTTTGATGGCCGTCAGCATGCTGCTGACCAGAAAGCTGGCAGTAAAACCGCTGAAACAGCTCACAGAAGCAGCCACGGGCTTCGCTATGGGAGAGGAGGGCTTCTCCGGGGATGACGTGATTGAACTGCCCATTCGTTCCAATGACGAAATCGGCGATCTGTATCATGAGATAAGGTTCATGCAGGAGCGCATTGTCGACAGCACCGGCAGGCTGTCCCGCATCACCGCCGAGCGGGAGCAGGTCAGAACTGAGCTGAACATGGCTGCCAATATCCAGAGCTCCGTGCTGCCCAGCAAGTTCCCGGCTTTTCCGGACCGCCCGGAATTCGACCTCTACGCCAGCATGGAACCGGCCAAAGAGGTCGCAGGCGACTTCTATGATTTCTTTCTGGTGGATGACGAACACCTGGCCCTCGTGATCGCGGATGTATCGGATAAGGGCGTGCCCGCCGCGCTCTTCATGATGTCGGCCAAGAACATCATCAATTACCGGGCCCGGATGGGCGGCACCCCCGGCGAAATCCTGGCCTCCGTCAATGCCCATCTTCTTAAAGACAATGCAATGATGATGTTCGTCACGGTGTGGCTGGGCATCCTGGAGCTTAAGACAGGCAGGCTGACCTGCGCCAGCGCAGGTCATGAGTACCCGATTCTTAAGACTCCCGGCGAGGCATTTCAGATGCTGAAGGATCCTCATGGCGCTGTACTGGGCGTCATGGAAAATGCGGCATATCGGGATTATACTCTCGATCTTATGCCCGGTTCAGTGCTGTTCATCTATACCGACGGTTTGCCGGAGGCATGCGATGATGAGAGCAGGCAGTTCGGCATGAACCGAATCCTTCAGGCACTGAACGAGCATCCCGAGGATTCTCCCCGGGAGCTTCTTGTGAATGTGCGGGATGCTGTTGGCAGCTTCACAGGCGATGCCGTGCAGTTCGACGACCTCACCATGCTGTGCCTTATGTACAGGGGATCATCGGATGTCCAGGTAAGAAGTACAGAGGATCATCCGATATCCAGGTAAGAAGTACAGGGGATCATCGGATATCCGGGTAAGAAGTACAGGGGATCATCGGATATCCAGGTAATCCGAAATACCGGTGATCCGGATGATCTCCATAATCTTATTGTTTACATTCTTCAGTATCAGACCGCCTTTTTGCTCCATGATGCTGTTTATTCGCAGGATGGCCCTGATCGCTGCCGAACTGACGTATTCCACACCGGCCATATCGATC
>CADCPJ010000201.1 GCA_902803245.1 uncultured Lachnospiraceae bacterium
AGGCCGAAAAGAATTCGATGCTGAACACGCCGCCGACCTTCCCGATCTACTGCGTGAAGCTTGTCACGGACTACCTGAAGGAGCAGGGCGGCCTCGAAGCGATGAAGAAGAAAAATGAGGAGAAGGCGAAGCTCCTCTACGACTATCTTGACTCACAGGACTTCTACGTGACGACCGTGAACAAGGCGGACCGCTCCATGATGAACGTCACCTTCCGCACGAAGAGCGAGGAGCTCGACAGCGAATTCGTGGCGGGACAGGCCGCACACGGCTTCTCGAACCTGAAAGGCCACCGCATTGCGGGCGGCATGAGGGCGTCCATCTACAACGCGATGCCGAAGGAGGGCGTGGAGGCGCTCGTCTCCTACATGAAGGAGTTTGCCGCCGCGCACTGATTCGTTAACGGCTGTAGCAGCACATAGGATGAGGAGATATAAAAGATGGCAGTCATGAGACCGTTCCGGGCCGTGCGCCCTTCACCGGAAGCTGCAAAGGACGTGGCGGCGCTTCCCTACGACGTGATGAGCTCCGCCGAGGCGAGAGTGATGGCGGCGGACAAACCGCTGTCCTTTCTCCATGTCGACCGCGCGGAGATCGACCTGCCGGAGGGAACGGATATCTACAGCGATGAGGTGTACAGAAAAGCGTCCGATAATCTTCAGAAAATGATCGCGGAGGGGGCACTCATCCGCGACGGGGAGACGTGCTTCTACCTCTACCGGGAGATCATGGACGGAAGAGCCCAGACCGGGATCGTGGGATGCGCATCCATCGACGACTACAGGAGCGGGGTGATCAAAAAACACGAGCTCACAGTCGCCGCGAAGGAGGCGGACCGCATCCGCCACGTGGATGCGTGCGGCGCGAATACGGGACTCATTTTCCTTGCCTTTAAGGATCATGAGGAGATCGAAAGGCGCATGGAAGAGATCACCGGCACAGAAGACCCGATCTATGATTTCGTGTCGGAGGACGGAATCCGCCACATCGTCTGGAGAGTGGCGGATAAAGACGACATCACCCTCTTCCGGGAGGGCTTCGCCGGGATCCCGAGCCTCTATATTGCCGACGGGCACCACAGGGCCGCCTCCGCTTACCGCGTCGGCGTGATGAGGAGAGAAGATAATCCGGGGTATACGGGGGAGGAGGAGTTCAATTTCTTCCTCGCTGCGGCATTTCCGGCCTCTCAGCTATCGATCTGGGACTACAACCGCGTCGTGAAGGATCTGAACGGCCTTGCGGAAGAGGATTTTTTGAGGAAACTTGAGGAACATTTTTCCGTGAAAAAGGTGCCGGATCCGGGCAGTGACTCCGAGGAAGGACTTCTTGGGATAAAGCCTTCGAAGAAGCACGAGTTCGCGCTCTGCCTTGGCGGATGCTGGTATATCCTTGAGGCGAAAAAAGAATCCGTTGACGAAGGGGATCCCGTCGGGAGGCTCGACGTCTCGATCCTGCAGGAGAAGGTCCTTGGCCCGCTCATTGGTATCCGTGACCCGAGGACTGACCCGAGGATCTCGTTTGTCGGGGGAATCCGCGGGATGAGGGAGCTTGGCAGGCGGGTCAATGAGGGGGCAGCTGCGGCATTCGCCCTCTATCCCACATCCATGGACGATCTCATGGCGATTGCCGATGCGGGGATGATCATGCCGCCGAAGTCGACCTGGTTCGAGCCGAAGCTCCGGAGCGGCCTCCTGATTCATGAGCTTTCATGACAGGGCGTCCGGGACGCAGAGCGCCCTGAAATGCCTGGGGCGCTGAACAGTTGCGCCAAAATCACCAAAAAATATGGGAATTACTGGTAGAGACTGCCTCTATATGCTATGATAGAGGCAGTTTTTATCTGTCTGATCGGACGTCCGCAATGCGCAGCGCCGGATGTTCGATTTCGTTAACGACTATAACGACTATAGCGGCGATAAGGAGTATCATCGTCTTGTCAAGGAGCAACAGGAGGTTTCTGGGAATTCCGGACGTGTTCTGGATCGGGTTTGTGATCATGGTTGGCTTCTTCCTGAAGCTGGTCTATGTGAGCAAGGTCGGCTATGTGAGCGGGACACCGAATCCGGGGACATTCCTGGAGACGGCGGATGCAATTCCGAAGGGCGGAAGCCTCGAAGTGATCAGCTACTTCTTCAACCATCACTATCTCGCTGATTTTAACCCGAGAGGGCTTGCCGGTTACGCTGAGCCGCCGCTCTATTACATCATCTGTTCGCTCTTCATGGAGCTTCTTCACAGGGTCATGAGATGGTCCGTTTCCATCTCACTGTACTTCGTCCTCGCCCTCAACGTGGTCTACGTGATGGTAGGGGAGTGCGCCGGGATCAGCATCCTCCAGAAATTCGGAGTGAGGGGCCGGAAGCAGATGGTGGGAGTTCTCTTTCTCATCTCTTTTCCGCCATTTTATCATCTGTCGGCGTCGATGAACGGATGGGCCCTGAGCTTTATGCTGTCCATGCTGGCCCTCAGCGGGGCCCTTTCATGGTATGCGTCGAGGCGGGAGAAGGTGCTCCGGAACGCAGCCATAGAACTGGGACTCGCCCTCATGACGAGCTACGCGGCGATACTGGTGCTTCCCGCGATGATCGTCATCTTCGTCTACGCGTCCCGGGACGGCAGGAGAAATCAGACGCCTCCGAAGATACAGTTCCGGAACTGCGCGCTGATCGTCTCTCTTATGGGGCTCATCTGGCCCGTGTACCTGTCGGTCCGCTTCAATCTGCCGCTCCTCTATGTGGAGCCTTCGGGAGCGAAGATCACAGGGACGCTCATGAGTCCCATCTTCAGGCTTTCCGTGCCGAACAGTGTGGAGCTCACCCACCTCCATTCCATCGGATCGGTCAGGCTTGAGTCGAATATCTGGGCGCAGATTTTCAAGACGGCGCTTGTCAATATCCACGCGCTTGACCTTACACTGAGCGGAACGGAACTCATCACACTGTTCCTGCATCACCTGCTCATCGCTCTGGCCGTTCTTTCGCACGTGATGCTGATCTACTCGGTGTTCTTCGCCAAAAAGATCGACAAGATCCACAGCACCGTCCTCTTCGTCGGATACGTGACGGCACTGGCCGCCTATATCATAAGCTGCTTCGTCGTGCCGTATACGGGCACACCGAACTTTAACGGCGTCACGTTCCTCGTCATATTCCCTCTCGTCGGGATGTGCGTCTGCGGGAGCGGCGACTTCTCGGACAATCTCTTTGAGACGGTGACGACGGTGATCAGCAACGGGGCAATTCTGATTGCTGCGTTCATCACGGCATTTTTATTCGGATTCTACTACTAGGAACCGCGGCATTTTATCTGAAGTTTTATAAGACATCAACCGGATATACCAGAAAAAAGACGGAGGAACATCTACATGCTTGACGGAAAGAAAGTGCTGTTTTCCGGGATGCAGTCCACGGGCAGCCTGACCTTGGGGAACTATCTCGGAGCCCTGAAGAACTGGGTTCAGCTCAGTGAGGAATATGAGTGCTTCTACTGCGTCGTCGACGAGCACTCGATCACGGTGCGGCAGGATCCGGCCACGCTTAGAAAGAGAGCGAGAGCGCTCCTTATGCTCTATATCGCGGCCGGCATCGACCCCGGGAAGTCCTGCCTCTACTATCAGTCCCACGTCTCCGCTCACGCGGAGCTCGCCTGGATCCTCAACTGCTACACCTATATGGGCGAAATGAACCGGATGACCCAGTTTAAGGACAAGAGCGCAAAGCATGCGGACAACATCAACGTGGGGCTCTTCGCCTACCCTGTCCTCATGGCTGCGGACATCCTTCTCTATCAGGCGGATATCGTCCCGGTCGGGAGCGACCAGCTCCAGCACCTGGAGATCACGAGGGACATCGCCACAAGATTCAACAACATTTACGGGGACGTGTTCACGATACCGGAGCCTTATATCCCGAAGATCGGCGCGAGAATCATGAGCCTGCAGGATCCCGCAAAGAAGATGTCGAAGTCCGACGAGAACCCGAATGCCAGCATCTATCTTATGGACGACCGGGACACAGTCATCCGGAAATTCAAGAGGGCGGTCACCGATTCCGAAGCGCAGATCGCCTACCGGGAGGAGCAGCCGGGAATCCGGAACCTCATAGACATCTACTGCGCATGCACGGGAAAGAAGCCGGACGAGGCGGTCAGGGAATTTGACGGGCGCGGCTACGGCGATCTGAAGATGGCTGTCGGAGAGACAGTCGCGGATGTCCTCAAACCGCTGCAGACCCGCGTGGAAGAACTGAGCGCGGACAAGGCCTATATCGACAGCATCATAAAGAACAACGCGGAAAAAGCTTCATATTTTGCGAATAAGACCCTTAGAAAAGTACAGCACAAGATCGGTTTTCCTGACAGAGTGAGGGGATGACATGATGAAACTTTACGTCGCAGGCGGCTGCTCGGAGCATGGACGAAATTCCTTTCTTCTTACAGCGGAAGGACTCGCATTGCTTGTGGATGCCGGAAGGATGAAGGAGAAACCGGATAAGCCTTTCCCTGAAATCGGGGCGGAGGAAGCCCGGAGGATCCGGTACCTCTTCCTGACTCACAGCCATACGGACCACACGGGAGCCATCGGCTTTTTAAAGAAGCTCGGCTTTCGCGGGACAATCGTTGCGAGTCTTGCGACGTTAAACATCCTGCCCTCTGCAGGGGAATTCGACAGAATTGCCATAAACGAGCACTCCGCTCCGGGAGAGGTGTTCGAGCTGACGGACCGGATCCGGGTCACCTGGGGGCGCGCCGGGCACTGCATCGGCAGCGTCTGGTACTCCATAGAAGTGGACGGCAGGACGGTTCTTTTCACGGGCGACTATGAGGAGAACTCCCTCGCCTATACCTGCGACTTCATCCGGAACATGAAGGCGGATCTTGCGGTCGTCGACTGCGCCTACGGAACCGAGAAGGAGGACGCCGCCGACCACTGGAAGCAGCTCACCGATACGCTGGATGGGCTGATCCACAGGGGAAAGCCGCTTCTCTTCCCCGTCCCGTCCCACGGGAGGGGCTTCGACGTGACGAGGCTTCTCGCCGAGAGGGGCGTGACCGTGGTTCTGGCGGACTCCCTGATCCAGGAGTATACGGACTCGGTCAATCGCGGGTTCTGGCTCAAGAAGGACTTCACGGACGCCCTGAAGAAGCTTCGTAAGCGGAGTGTCCAGGGATTCAGGGAGGACTTTAAAAGGGCCATCGCGGCCGGGGAGATGTTTCCGGGGGAATACATGGACACGGCGATCCTGGTGCGCGACTCCCAGCTCGTGAAGGAGGACAACAGGCGGATTGCGGAAGGCGTATACGCTACCGGAGGGCTCACGATCCTGACGGGCAAGCAGGACCCCTCGAGCTATGCGAGAAAGCTTCTCGATGAGGGCAAGGCCGCGTTCTGCCGCATCTCGGTCCACCAGAACATATCGGAGATGAGGAGTCTCCTTCAGAAGAATCATTTTCATAAAGTGGTGCCTTACCACTGCAGGGAGCAGCTTCATTTCGACGAGCCCGGGATCCTTGTGATGCAGCCGGGGGAGAGCGTCGGCATAGAATGAGGCGTGAGGAAGAATCGGTGTAATTAAGGAGAAAAGAGCAATGTCCAAGAAGGAAGCATATGTCGCTTATGTCGGCACCTATACCAACGGGACCAGCAAGGGCATCCATATCTATGATGTGGACGTGGAGGAGGGCCTCCTTTTCCTGAGAAAGGTGGTTCCGGTCAACAACTCCTCCTATATCACCCGCTCGAGGAATATGAAATATCTCTATTCCATCGCGGATGAGGGAGTGAGGGCTTACGAGATCCTCCCGGACGGAGACTTAAAGCCCATCAATGAGATCGACATCAACGGTATGCGCGGCTGCCATATGTCCGTCGACCTGGACGGCAAGTATCTCTTTGTGGCAGGGTATCACGACGGCAAGGTGTCGGTCGTGCACACCCACCAGGACGGGAGGCTCGGCTCCCTCATGGACGGAGTGTTCCACAAGGGAACGGGCGCGGTCAACGAGAGATCCTTCCGGCCGCACGTCTGCTGCGTCCGCGTGACTCCCGACAACCGTTTCCTGTGCGCCGTGGACAACGGCATCGACCAGATTGTCCTCTACAAGATCAACCACACCTACAACAAGCTCCAGAAGGTGGATATCCTCCGCATGGGAAGAGAGGCGGGCCCGAGAAGCATCCATTTCAGCAGAAACGGCAAGTTCGCCTACGTTCTTTGTGAAATTTTGAACGTCGTCCGGGTCTATACCTACACAGTGGATGACGGCTACCCGGTCTTTGAGCTGGAGCAGGAAGTTTCCACGCTTTCCGATGAGAGAGATCCCCACGACGCTGCGTCCTCGCTGCGCATCTCCTACGACGGAGAGTACCTGTTCTGCTCGACTTCGGGAGACGACTCGGTGGCCTGCTATAAGATCGATCAGGAAAAGGGCTATCTGACGAGGCTCTTTTCTCTGCCGACGAGCGGAAACTACCCGAAGGACATCGCGGTCTTTCCGGACCAGAAGCACCTGGCGGTGGTCAATAACGCTTCCAATACGATCACTACCTTTGCCATCGACTACGAGAAGAAGGTGCTGGTCATGAAGGGCAGGCCGCAGCACCTCGATACGCCGAACTGCATGGTCTTCCAGAAGATCGAGAAGGCGCCGGAGAAGTTCCGCCGCGTCACGGAAGAGGAAGCCGAGGCCGAGGCGAAGGAGCTGAGGCACTTAAACGACGCAGTGGAAATCACGGAATAAGAAGAGAAAAGACGAGAAAAGAAGAGAACAGAAGAGAAAAGAAAGACAGATCCGCCCGGCCCAAAAGGCCGGGCGGTTTTTTAAAGGAGAGCGGTCTTCTTTACTGCAGGCGGTAGAACTTCTCCACAAGGCTCATGCGGGACGTCATATTTCTTAAGAGGCCGTCAAAGAGGACGAGGCCGGTCATGGCCTCCACGACGACAGCAGCCCTCGGGGCGATGACGGGATCGTGCCGGCCGCGAATGCCAAGGCGGATGTTCTCACCGGACCGCGTCACTGTGTCCTGCGGAAGGGAGATGGAAGGGGTCGGCTTGAAGTACACGTGAATGCGGATGTCCGAGCCGTTTGAGATGCCGCCCAGGATTCCTCCCGCGTGGTTGGAGACGGTTTCGATCCTGCCGCATTCGGCATGGAACGGGTCGTTGTTTTTTGAGCCGCGCATGAGGGAGACTTTTCTCCCGTCGCCGATCTCGACCGCTTTTACGGCGCCGATGGAAAAAAGTGCCTGTCCGAGGAGGGCGTCCAGCTTGTCAAAGACGGGGTCGCCGATGCCTGCCGGGAATCCGCTCACGGTGCACTCGACCTCAGAGCCGATGGAATCGCCCGCAGCCTTAAGTGAATCAAGGAGCGCGTCGATTTCTTCCGTGCGGGAGAACGGCACGCCGCCGATCGCCGTCACTTCCGTGCGGAATCGGACGCCGAGCCGGCCGAGCGCGATGAGCGCGATCCCGCCCGCAGCGACCCTCGCCGCCGTCTCGCGCGCGGAGGAGCGGCCGCCGCCCCTGTGGTCGCGGATGCCGAATTTCGCGTCGAAGCCGAAGTCCGCGTGGCCCGGACGGCAGACTTCCTTCAGCGCGTCGTAATCGGAGGAGTGCTGGTCCGTGCTCCGTATGAGGAGGGAGATGGGAGCTCCCGTAGTGAGGCCTTCATAGACGCCGGAGAGGATCTCCACATTGTCGGGCTCGACCCTTTTAGTGGAGAGCTTGCCGCCGTTCGGACGCCTGCGCTCCATATAGGGCTTAAGAGAAGACTCGTCGAGGGGCAGCCCGGCCGGGCAGCCGTCGACAACCGCTCCGATTGCCGGGCCGTGGGACTCGCCCCAGGTGGTTACTTTGAATATTGTGCCGAATGTCGATCCTGCCATGCCGCGTGCCTCCGGGATTCATTTTCATAAGGTGATATTAAAATAATTCTACCATATAAGGTACCTCATTCCCACAAGGAATGTATTTGACACGTCTTCCCTTAACCTCTATAATAAGCGGAAAAAGCTCTGACACTTTTTTATAACGGGTCCGATCAATCCCGGGCCTTAAAATGCATAAGGAAACCGGCCCGGCTTTGCCCCGGGCCTTAAAGGATACATAAGAGGATATGAACGATTTTCTGAACAAACTGGAGAGAAAAGTCGGGAAGCACACCGTGCCCCACCTGACCGCGATCATGATCGGCCTCATGGCGATGGGGTACGTGATGTCCGCCATCAATGCCGGCGCGCTCAGCTATTTCACGCTGAACCCCGAGAGAATCTTTCACGGGCAGGTGTGGAGAATCGTCACATGGGTGCTGGTGCCGCGCAACAATCTGGATATCTTCACGGTTATCATGCTCTTTTTCTACTTCTCGATCGGGGTGTCGCTCGAGAAGGCCTGGGGAGATTTCAGGTACAATGCATATATCTTCAGCGGCCTGATCCTCACCATTATCGCGGCGATTGTCTCTTACTTCATTTACATGCCCTTCTTCCCGGATGTCATCGTCGGGCAGGCGATCGGAACCTTTTTCAGCCCCTACTACATCTGCATGTCGATCCTTCTGGCCTATGCGGCGACATTTCCGGAGGCAGTGGTTCTTCTTTTCTTTGTCATACCCCTCAAGATGAAGTACTTCGGCGTCATTGAGCTTGCATTTCTTCTCTATGAGGTCATCGGATACATCCGCATCGCCGCACAGGGCGGCCAGCTCGGACCCCTCTATATTCTTCCGATCATAGCGATTGCGGTCTCTCTTCTTAATTTTGCGCTGTTCTTCTCCGCGCTCAGGAACCGCGTGCACCTCACAGCGGAGCAGAGAAAGAGACAGAAGGAATTCCGGAGACAGGTCCTTGAGGCGGATGCCAGGAACAAGGCGAAGAAGAGGCAAAAGAGCGAAGCGGGAGCGGGCGGAGCCACTGTGGTGAGCATCGTGTCGAGGCATCGCTGCGAGGTGTGCGGCAGGACCGAGATCACGGACCCGGATCTCGAGTTCCGCTACTGCTCCAAGTGCATGGGGGCTCACGAGTACTGCATGGACCACCTCTACACACATGAGCACATCCGGATCGCGCCGCCGGGGGGAGACAATCCTGCGGCCGAAGGCGCGGGAGGACAAAGCACAATGAACGGCGAGAAAGGGAATCTGTGACCGCACAGGCCGGAAAGAAGGACTGCGGGATGCATGAGCTTTCTGCCCGGACACAGCTGCATTAACACATATTTGAAACAGGAGAAGCTTTATGAAAACACCATTTGTCACTGAGGAAAAATTAAGAGAGATCATCCGCGAGATTCCGACCCCGTTCCACATCTACGATGAGAAGGGAATCCGTGAAAATGCGCGGAGAGTCCAGCAGGCATTCTCCTGGAATCCGGGGTACCGCGAGTATTTCGCAGTGAAGGCGGAGCCGAATCCCGTGATCTTAAGCATACTGAAGGAGGAGGGCTGCGGCTGTGACTGCTCGTCCCTTACAGAACTCATGATGGCGAAGGCCATCGGAAATGACGGCGAGATGACGATGTTTTCGTCCAATGACACGCCGGATGAAGAGTACGCGTATGCCAGCAATATGAATGCGATCATCAACCTCGACGACATAACGATGATCGACAGCTTTGCGAATATCGTCGGGACATTCCCGAAGACGATGTGCTGCCGCTTCAATCCGGGAGGGATCTTCAAGGTATCGAACGGAATCATGGACACGCCAGGCGACGCGAAGTACGGCATGACTTCCGACCAGATCTTCAAGGCGTTCCGGATCCTTAAGAGCAACGGCGTGGAAGAGTTCGGCATCCACAGCTTCCTCGTCTCCAATGCCGTGACCAACGACTACTACCCGATGCTCGCGAAGCTCCTCTTCCAGCTCGCCGTGGAGCTTCAAAAGGATACCGGCTGCCATATCAGCTTCATCAATCTCTCCGGAGGCGTCGGCATTCCCTACAAGCCGGGTGACCCGGAAAACGACATTTTTAAGATCGGAGAGGGCGTCCGCAGGGCCTACGAAGAAGTGCTCGTTCCGGCCGGCATGGGCGACGTGAAGATCTTCACGGAGATGGGCCGCTTCATGACCGGGCCTTACGGCGCGCTCGTGACGACAGCCATCCACGAGAAAAACATCATGAAGCACTACATCGGCGTCGATGCCTGTGCGTGCAATCTGATGCGCCCCGCGATGTACGGAGCATACCACCATATCACTGTCATGGGCAAGGAGAACTCCCCCCTCACGAATATCTACGACGTCACGGGGTCTCTGTGCGAGAACAACGACAAGTTTGCCATCGACAGGATGCTTCCGCGCATCGACATGGGGGACCTGCTCTACATCCATGACACGGGCGCCCACGGATTTGCCATGGGTTACAACTACAACGGGAAGTTAAGAAGCGCGGAGGTTCTTCTCCGTGAGGACGGAAGCTTCGAGCTCATCCGGCGCGCGGAGACTCCGGCCGACTACTTCGCGACCTTGTCTGATCTTCCGGTCTACAGTGCGCTGATGGCGGAGCAGAAATAAGGATCCGCGCTTACGGGCCGATCTTTCAGAAAAAGAACTACCATTTTCAGAAAAACTGTTGTATACTGGTATCTGTCCGCATCAGGCGGACAGATCCTTTCATATCGGCCGGTGTGGCGGAATTGGCAGACGCAGCAGACTCAAAATCTGCCGATCGCAAGATTGTGTGGGTTCGAGTCCCACCACCGGCAGTGATGGAAAAGACCCCGTCGGTGTTTGCGCAAGGATTCGGAAACATTCTGTTGCCCGTGCGATTCATGCACGGGGTTTTTCTTATCTGAGATTATCCCTGGACGCGGCTGACCTTAAGCAACTGTCCCCGGCAATCTTTAAGACCGGGTAAGTATAACGGAGAGTGGATTTTTTGCTATGCTTGTAATGATATTAAAGATGTCGGCGTCGACTCTTCTCTACGTGCTGACGACGATTCTCCTGTGGAAAAGATTCGGAAACGGGAAGCTGAAATGGGGCGAAAGGCTCTTCGTCGGAATTGTTTACGGTCTGCTCGCCGTTCTCTCCACGCATGTCGGGGTGGACTATGTCCACATGATGCTGAATGTGCGGGACATCGGACCGCTCGCGGCGGGCCTCTTTTTTGATCCCATATCGGGAATCATCGCCGGCCTGATCGGCGGCATAGAGCGGTACATCGCCGGAACGTACTTCGGCATAGGCTCGTACACGAGGATTGCCTGCAGCGTATCCACCTGCCTGGCCGGATTTCTGGCGGCCGGGCTCCACGTGTTTCTCTTCAAGCGCAGGAAACCTTCCCCGATGTATGCCTTCTTCATGGGCTGCGTCATGGAAGTGTTTCACATGTACGCGGTCTTCTTCACGCATCGGGAAGATATGTCCATGGCCTATTACGTGGTGCGGATCTGCGCGCCTCCCATGATCATCTTCACGGGAATCGGGCTTGCGGTCTCCTCCTGGCTTCTCCTGTATCTGTCAGGACAGAGAAAGATCGTCTTCAAGCGCATGAAGAATGATGAGATTTCCGTATCCCAGAAATTTCAGTTCTGGCTCTTCGCCGTCACCACTTTTATCATGCTCGTGAGCTTCTGCGTCTCCTTCATCATGCAGACCAAGTCCGCGGACCAGAACGCGAGGAACACCCTTCTGTCTGTCTCCGAGGAGATCCGGGAGACCAGCTATATGCTCCATGACACGATGGAAGGCGTGGAGACGCTGATAAACGAAATGGTCATGAATGATGCCGTCGAGATATCCCGGGATGTGGAAGAAATGGGAGGCCTCGGGCAGGTGACCGCAGCTTTCCTTGAAGAGATGCGGGAGAGATTCGACCTGAAGGCTGTGACCGCGGTCGCAAGCGACGGCAGTATTCTCATTTCGGCCGGGGAAGTCCCCGTCTACAGAAAGCTGCTCTCCCCGGTGCTTGACGGGTCGGCTCCTACGGCCTCCGGGATGCCGAGCGATTCCTTTGTCGTCGGCGGTGCCCGCTGCGGGGACGGTATGATCCAGACCGTCGCGGATCTGAAGGCCGTCTCTGAGAAGCTGAAGCTTGCAGCCATCAACGACACCCTCTCGAATTTCCATGTCGGAAGCGAGGGCTCATTTGATATCTTTACCACGGGAACGGGAATTGTCTCTCTGGGAACTCATAAGGGCAAGGCGTTTTCTCTCAGCGAAGTCGCCGAGATCAAGGAGCATCTGACTGGCGACCAGTTTATGACGATGAAAATCTTCGGGGTCAAGTCCCTGTGCCACCCGGAGCAGATGGAGAACGGGCAGGTTCTTATCACCGCCCTTCCCACAAGGGAGGTTTACAAAAACAGAGATGAGACGAGCTACGAGACAGGGCTGGCGGATATCCTGTTTGCTGCCGCCATCTACGTTTTAATCTCCCTGCTTGTCCAGCAGATCGTCGTCAACAATCTCGAGATGGTGAACAGGTCCCTTGCCAAGATCACGGACGGAGACCTCAACGAGATCGTGGAAGTGCGCAATTCCTCGGAGTTTGCATCCCTGTCTGACGACATCAATATGACGGTGGATGTGCTGAAGGGATATATCGACGCAGCGGAGAAGAGAATCGAGCAGGAGCTGGAGTTTGCCCGGTCAATCCAGGAATCCGCTCTCCCAAAGAATTTCTCGCTGTTCGGAGACAGAATCGAGCTGTGGGCCAGTATGGACCCGGCGAAGGAGGTCGGAGGCGACTTCTATGATTTCTTCTACGTAAATCACACCACTTTGGCCATTGTGATCGCCGATGTGTCCGGAAAGGGAATTCCCGCGGCGCTCTTCATGATGCGCGGCAAGACGGCGATCCGGTCCCTCGCGGAACTGGGAACAAGCCCTGCGGAGATCCTCTACAAGGCAAACAACTCCCTGTGCGAGGGAAATGACGCCCAGATGTTCGTCACGGCATGGGTCGGAATTCTGGACATGAATACCGGCATCATGAAATGCGCCAATGCCGGCCACGAGTATCCGGTACTGTGCAGAAAAGGAGAAAAATTCGAGCTTTACAAGGACAGGCACGGTGTGCCGCTTGCTGCGATGGAGGACGTCGTCTACCGCGAGTATGAGCTCAGGATCGGGAGCGGGGACAAGCTTTTCGTGTATACGGACGGCATTCCGGAGGCGATCAACAAGGACTGCGAACAGTATGGTGCCGACAGGCTGGTTGAGAAGCTCAATGAAGTGAAGGACCTCAAGGTTGAGGAGATTCTTCATGAGGTGAGAGAAGACATCCGGGAATTCGCCGGGGAAGCGGAGCAGTTTGACGACATCACGATGGTGGGAATCCGCCTGACATAAGCAGCAATGATCTTATAAGAGGAGACCGGAGCGCTGCTCCATATGACAAACGGATGCCCGCAAGGAGGCATCCGTTTGCTTTTGGAGCATTTTGAGCTGCGGGACCAGAAGGAGAAGGAGAAGTGAAATGGCATATGAAGACAGAACGCTGGGAAGCCTTCTTAGCGCCCCGATAATCAGCCGGATCGCGGATGATGCAATCCGGAACAGGGACTTAAGAACGGAAGATCTGTGGAACGACACTCTTGGTGAGATAAGGAAAGAGGAGTTTTTCTCAGGAGATATCGGAAAGGGCATGGAGAGGCTGTACAGGGCCGCGGCGGCCGGAGAGTGGTACTATCCGCTTTACAGCGAGGAGGAGTGCCTTAAGGACGAAGCCCGAAGGGGAGTGAACCTTGTGTTCTTTCCGTCAGACAAAAAAGAAGCGGATGACAGGCCGTTTATCCTGCTTGTGCCAGGCGGAGGATTCGTGAATGTCTGGAATCTGACCGAGGGCTGGCCGGTGGCGGCTGAGTTCAACAGCTGGGGCTATCATGTTTTTATTCTCACCTACCAGGTGGCGGGGGAAGAGGGTCTGCTGAAGAAGAACATGGAGGACTTCGCCAGGGCTCTGAAGCGGATCGCCGAAAAAGAGGCCCGGCTTCCCGTCCGGGCCGACCGTTACATCACCTGCGGCTTCTCCGCCGGCGGTTATCTGGTCTGTCTGTGGAATACGGAGATGGGATATCCCCACTACCAGCTCCCGAAACCTGAGGCCTCATTTCCCATCTATCCCCTTGTCAGCCCCGCCCTTGAGCTTAAAGAACTGGAGGAAAGCAAGGATAAGGATGCGGAGGACTACTTAAGCCATGGCCGCCGCCTGTATGGCTGTCCGCTGCATGAAGCAGTCGTGCTCCCGTATGAGATCCCGGAGCACGCGGAAGGCTTTCCTCCCTGCGCGATCTTTCTCGCGGCGGAGGATGACAAGGTGAGTCCCGAGCACTCCCGCCTCCTTGCCCGGACGCTTGAGATCCATCAGATTCCCTGCCGTCTTGAGATCGGTCCCACCGGCGGGCACGGTTTCGCCGACGGATCCGGGATGTGCATGGAAGGATGGACGAAGCGGGCGGTCAGGTGGTATGAGTCGCTGCGGCGGCATCCGTCTTAAGGCTTATGAGCTCACCTGGGAAGCCTTTGGCGTCTTAAGATGCGAGCACGTTCTTCAGGCACTTTCTCTCAAGGATGATGCTGAGAGTGCACCACACGATCTGGCTGCTCAGCGATGCGAGCCAGATGCCCCAGACCCCCATGTTCAGGAACTTCGTTGTGACAAATGCCACTGCCGGGCTGATGACGAGCACGCAGAGCGTCGCCATGATCCTCGGGGATTTGACATCTCCCATACTGCGCATCGCACCGACATTGATGATGCGGACGATCTGAAGAAGCGTCAGGGCAGCAGCGATATAGGTATAGGAGATGCCCTGTGAGATGGCTTCCTCGTCACTGAAGAACATGCCGTAGAAGGGGCGCGCCCCGAGGAGGTAGATGGCGCTTAAGACTATGGCTAACACTATGCCGGTGATCCGGCACAGCCGGATATACTGCTCCATGTCGCGGTACTTCTTCGCACCCATGGTCCGGCCGGCCAGCGTGACCACTGCGGCCTGGAGGCCGTCCCCAAAGGAAAAGGAGTAATTGAGGAGGAGCATCGTGACGGAGTAGACGGCGGTCAGGTCCGATGACAGCCCGGAAAGGATGATGCTGGACAGCAGGAAACCGATGCGGGTAAACAGGTTCTCCATAATGGTATTGCCCGCTTTCGAGCGGATGTTCTTCGATATTTCCCGGTTCTTCTTTAGGTGAAATATTCCCTTGACGGTGAGGAAATCATTCTTCCTGGAGATCATTATGATGCTGATGATGCAGGCGGCGGCCATGCCGCACACGGTGCCCAGAGCGTCGCCCACGACGCCGAGCTTCGGGAACCCCAGGTGGCCTTCGATCAGCAGGTAGTTGACGAACACGTCGACGACCCCCATGGCGATGCTGGAGATCAGCGTAAGTCTCGTCTTTCCGATGCCTCTCATCGCAGAGTTCAGCACGATGGACACGGCATTGAACACAAGGAAGGCCATGATGATCCGGAAAAAGCTGATGGACATGTCGATGGTATCGGCCTGCTGGCTGCACAGCCTCATGATGGGCTCCGCAAAAATGCTGGCGAGAATACCGATGCCAAGAGAGAGAACCAGCGCCAGGCGGAGAATCCTCTGGAAATAGCTGTTGGCCTCATCTTTGTCCTTTCTGCCGAGAGACTGGGCCACGAAAACCGACACGGCGGTCCCCAGGGCGTAAAAGATGGACAGAATGATGAGCTTCGGCTGCGAAGTAAAGGAAACCGCCGACACGGCTCCCTTGCCGAGGCCCGAGATCATCTTGGTATCGATGGTGCCGATCACTACGGAGACAATGCTCTCGATCACGGCCGGGAAGCCGATCGCTGCGATTTCCTTCAGCTTGGCTGTGCGCCCTTCCCGGTCTGCATCCCCACGTATCGCTCCCTGCATGGATCCATTCCTTTCCTTATGGAGCCGGACGGATCCGGCCCCTTATCTGCCCGCACCATTTTTAAGAGGAGCTTAAAACCGCAAGGCGCCTTAAGCGCCGGGGTGCTGAACAGCTGCATGTTTTTTTGCGTATCAATTTATCTTATCACATTTTAGCGGAATGGGATACTGTCGCCCATTGAAACCCGCAGCAAAAGATGGTACTGTGAAAGCGCAGCAA
>CADCPJ010000202.1 GCA_902803245.1 uncultured Lachnospiraceae bacterium
ACTGTTCATCAATAACTTAGGAAATCTGCTTGTCTAAATTTCGTCCTGACTGCGTTGTCGTCAGTCGCCGATGCCCGCATCGGCTCCTTCCTCCGCCTTGCAGGACAAAATTTATTCTGCGCATCTTTCCTAAGTTATTTTCGAACAGCTCCTTATCTCCTGTCAGTACAGGGCTTTGAGCGCCGCCTTGATCAGGGTCTCCGTGTCTGCATCATCCCCAAGATCCGCGGCCGCTTTTCTCACGGCCTTCAGGGCCTCTCCGCTTGCGCAGCCGAGCGCGCTAAGAGCCATCACGGCCTCGGACACAGCGCTGTCCGCTCCGCCTCCGGCAGCCTGGGCAGCTGCGTGCCCGGACTTCTTCTCAAATGCCTCCCCCAGATCCATCTTGTCCTTCAGCTCCAGGATGACCTTTTGGGCCGTCTTAAGGCCCACTCCCGGTGCCTTCGAGATGCTCTTCGCGTCCTCCGACAAAATGGCAAACCTAAGGTCATCCGCGCCCATCACGGACAGGATTCCGAGAGCTCCCTTCGGACCCACGCCGCCGACGCCAAGAAGGAGACGGAACAGGAGCAGGTCGTCCTCCATGAGAAAGCCGTAGAGCTGCAGAGCATCCTCCCTCACCGCAAAATGCGTAAAGAACTTCCGCTCCTCGCCGACCGCAATCTCCCCCATCGCGCTGCCCGGGACAAAAAGCCGGTACCCGATCCCCTGATTGTCGAGGACCACACATTCCTCGCTGACAGCTGCAACCGTGCCTTTAATATAAGCGTACATGAATATCCTTAAAACCTGCCTGAAATATAGTTGTTATACTGCCTTCGCAGCTGAGGTTAACTGATAAAATATATGATCTGTCTTTTTAAGCGCCCTCAAGCACCCGGGATGCTTCGGTCTTTAGTATAGAGTATGCGTTTTCCGAATGCAAGTACATATGTTCGATTTCCCTTCATGAACCATATGTGATGACAATTCGCTGTCCGCTGTGCTATACTGATAAACTTAGTTATTGTTAACCTTAGTTATTGTTAACCTTAGTTATTGCTAACCTTAGTTATTGCTAACCTTAGTTATTGCTGAAAGCAATTGCTGAGATTAGCTGCATACAGGGAAAACGCAATGATCTGCTTAAGAAAGACAATTTCATTAATGAATAAAAACCTGATCCCATGAAAAAAACAGTGAGAACCTGCATCCCGGTTCATTTTCCGAAAGGGATGCTGATGGGCGACGCGATTCTCGATATTGCCGCCAGCACGCGCTTTTACAGGACCAGCGCTCTGCAGCGCGTCGATCTGATACTAAGGGAAAATGACACCTTTTATGAGCTGACCCTCATGTCGGAGAAGGAGTCGGACGAGTACGAGATGCTCACCTGCCTCTCTCGCGCCGCGGAGGGCGCTTCGCGCATCATCACGTTCAACGGGCATTCCTTCGATCTTCCCCACTTAAGGGGCAAGTACAGAGCCTACCGCCTCGAGGATCCGTTTGAGGGAAAAGAGGACTTCGACCTGATCCGTGAGCTTTGGGGTCTCGCTTCATTTTTCGGACTCCCCTCGAACCAGCTGCGCGACTATGCCGCTTTTTTGGGCCTTCCCGCGGGAGCGGAAAAAGACCTCTCCGATCCGGGGGCAAAACCGTCTTTTTGCGACGCCGAAATCACGCTCGAGCTCATGTCTCTCTTTTCTTTCTTAAGCTTCCTGCGGGGAGAAGACGTCGTCATCAGATCCGTATCCGCCGTGGACGGACTGCTTGTCTTTGACCTTAAGTCCGGCGGACCGTTCCCGCGGCAGGTGTCCGTCCACGACGCCTGTTTCCATGTCCTCTTCCGCGAAGACGGAACCGTGAGGCTCTCTTCCCGGATTGAGAACGGAACCGTGAGATTCTATCACACAGATCTGAAGAACTACGAGTATCTGCCCGCGGAGGGCTATGCCATCCATCGAAGCGCCTCCGCATTCGTCGACAAGTCAAGAAAAGAGAAGGCAGGGAGGGAGACCTGCTTTCACCGGTTTCTTCTAAGCGATGCATTCTTTGAGGACAAAGCCATGCAGGAGGCTTATCTCCGTTCGGTCCTTCAGTTCCTCTTAAGTCCGCGGAGTGCCGGCAGCCAAAAGCGGTCTTGAAAAATTTATCAAACCAAAGCACACAAAAAGGCGGGCCTTATGTAAGCCCGCCTTTACTATACTATGTAATATTACTCCTCGGCAGGAGCCTCTTCAGCGACTTCGATGTCCGGAACGTTGATCTCTTCTGTGAGAGCCGGCTCCGTCTCAAGTGCCTTCATGGACAGGGAGATCTTGTGATCATCCGCGTTGAAGTCCACGACCTTGGCCTCGATCTCCTCGCCGATCTTCAGCACGTCAGACGGCTTGTCCACGTGATTCCTGGAAATCTGGGAGACATGAAGCAGGGCGTCTACGCCCGGAAGCAGCTCGACAAATGCGCCGAAGTCCGTCATCCTGGCAACCTTGCCGCTGACGATCGTGCCGACAGCAAAGCGGTCAGACGCTTCCTTCCACGGATTCTCATCCGGGAACTTGAGGGACAGAGCGATCTTTTCGTCTCTGATGTCCTTGATGAGAACGGTGAGCTGGTCGCCCACATGGAAATTCTTGTGGGGATTCTCAACGCGGCCCCAGGACATCTCGGAGATGTGAAGCAGACCGTCTGCTCCGCCGAGATCGACAAATGCGCCGAAATCCGTGACGTTCTTCACGGTGCCCTCGATCACATCGCCCGGCTGGATTCTGGAGAACAGCTCCTGGGCGGCAGCTTTCTTTCTCTCTGTGATGAGGTGACGGCGGTCGCCGATAATGCGGCGTCTGCGGGGATTGAACTCTGTGATGCGGAACTCGATCTCCTGATCCGCATACTTGCTGAGATCTTTCTCGTAGACATCCGATACGAGGCTGGCCGGAATGAAGACCCTTGTGTCCTCCACAAGAACGGTCAGACCGCCCGTGAGAACCTGGGAAACCTTCGCGGTAAGAACCTCGCCGTTGTTAAATGCTTCTTCGATACGCTTGTTGCCCTTCTCTTGTGCAAGACGTTTATAAGTGAGAATCACCTGACCCTCTCCGTCATTTACTTTGAGCACTTTCACCTCAAGCTTATCGCCCGGAGTCAGCTTTGTCGTCAGATCCACGTTCTCGTTGCTGTATTCTTCCTTGGAAAGAATACCGTCAGACTTGTAACCGATGTTGAGATAGGCAACATCCGGTTTCACG
>CADCPJ010000203.1 GCA_902803245.1 uncultured Lachnospiraceae bacterium
CCGAAGGGCACCAATCTGGCCATGCCCGAAATCGGCGGAAAGGCCTTCGAGGACAAGCTCCTTTGGGCCTCCAACAAGTGGCTTCTTGCACATCCCGACTCCTCCGAGGCGAAGGACGGCGCATGGGTCGGACTTACGGGAGAGAATCTGGATATCGCAGGAGATATCTGAAAGCAAAAACGTGACAATGGGGACTGTCCCCAATGTCACGTTTTTTGAGTGTAGCACCTCACTTGCAATTTCGGCGGGAGGTGCTATAGTTATTTTTATATATTTGTTTGTAAATTCACCGGCTCAGAGGGCCTTTTTACAGCATTTTGCGGAAGCTTCTTATGCCGGCGGGACATAAAACCGGCACAAGTGTATTCAGACCATATGCGGGGGACGACCAAATGAGAATCATTATAGCAGGAGACGGCAAGCTCGGACAGATGCTGACGAGGCAGCTCTCGGGAGAGGGCCACGATCTCACGCTGATCGACAATGATCCCGATGCTCTGGAGTCAACCATCGAGCGGTATGACGTGATGTCCATCGAGGGCAACTGCGCGTCCATGGAAGTTCTGAGAAATGCAGGAGTGGCGAATGCGGATCTCCTGATCACGGCGACCGGAGCGGACGAGCTGAACCTTCTGTGCTGCATGACGGCGCACGGCATGAACCCCAACCTGCACACCATCGCCCGCATCCGGACTCCGGATCTCGTGGAGTCCACTTACGCGATGCGGAAGATGTTCGCCCTGTCCCTCGCGGTCAATCCGGAGAGACAGGCAGCGCGGGAGATTCACCGCCTGCTGCGCTACCCCGGCTTTCTGAAGCGGGAGAAATTCGCCAACGGCCTTGTGGAGATCGTGGAGCTGAAGATTGACAAGGACTCCGTTCTGGCCAATCAGCCGCTGCGCCAGCTGGGCCAGATCACCCGCGTGCAGGTACTGGTCTGCACCGTCGTCCGGGACGGCAAGGCAGCGGCTCCCACCGGAGAGTTTGTCCTGAAGGAAGGGGATCACATCTACGTGACCGGAGGAATTAAGGAGCTCTCTCTGCTCCTTAAGAACATTGGCATCGCCACGCCGAAGATCCGCTCCGTCATCATAGCCGGAGGAGGGAGGAACTGCTATTACCTGACGCAGCTCCTCGTCAAGGAGGGCGTGCACGTGAAAATCATCGAGAAGGACTGGGAGAGATGCGAGGCGCTCGCGGAGATCCTTCCCGACGCGACCGTCGTCGAGGGAGACGTCTCCATCCGCTCCGTGCTTGAGCGGGAGAAAGTGCATGAGGCGGATGCGGTCGTGGCCATGACCGGCATGGACGAGCTGAATGTCATCCTGTCCATGTACGCCAACAGCGTGAAGGTTCCCCAGGTCATCACGAAGCTCGGCAGGGGGGAGAACCTGGAGCTTTTGAGCAGCCTGCCGATCGGCAGCATCGTGAGCCCGAAGGATCTGTGCTGCGACACCATCACCCGCTATGTGCGGGCCATGGGAAACCAGATCGGAGCGGCCGTCACGGTGCACTCCATCGCCGACGGACAGGCGGAGGCCATCGAGTTTATCGTGGACACCACGACGAAGCATGTCGGCGAGCCGCTCAAAGACATCACCTTCAGGAAAAATGTCCTCCTCGCGTCCATCACGAGGGGAGGAGCCATAGAAGTGCCGAACGGCGATTCCGTGATCCGGCCCGGCGACCGGATCGTCATCGTGACGAGCGGAAATACCGTCATCCACAACCTCAATGACATTTTTGCCGTCTGACGGCACATTTCCGGAACGAAAGACGCGCATTTCCCACTGCAAAAAAAGGGACAGAACATAAGCGGCACACTTTGGAGATACAGGAGTTTCGAGAATGAATATCAAGATAATGGTACGAATTCACGGGTGGATCCTGGCGATTGAAGCGGTCTTCATGCTCCCGGCCCTGGTCATATCGGTGGCGTCGGGCGATCAGCCGGCGATCCGGGGATTTCTCGGCGCAATCTGTGCGGCGATTGCCGTCTCGGCAGCGATGGCCGCCTTCTCGAGGGGAGCGGAGCGCAAGTTCTACGCCAGGGAAGGGCTCGTCTGCACCGGCATGGCGTGGATCGTCCTGTCGATCATCGGGTGCCTGCCGTTTTACTTCTCGGGCAGGGTGCCGAATATCTTCGACGCCTTCTTTGAAATCGTGTCCGGGTTCACAACCACGGGCGCCTCGATCCTGACGGACGTGGAGGCCCTCGGAAAAGGACTCCTCTACTGGAGATCGTTCAGCCACTGGGTCGGCGGCATGGGAGTCCTCGTGTTCTTCCTCGCCATCATACCGGCCAACGGGAAAAATGACGGCTACATGCTCCACCTTCTCCGCGCGGAGTCGCCGGGCCCTTCCGTCAACAAGATGGTTCCGAGAATGCGCGACACGGCCGCGATCCTCTATACGATATACGTGGCATTGACGGTGCTCGACATCCTCTTCCTCTTAATCGGCGGCCTGCCGGTCTTCGATGCCTTCTGTATCGCCTTCGGGACGGCGGGAACGGGCGGATTTGCCGTGCTGAACAGCGGGTGCGCGACCTACTCTCCGTTTGCGCAGAACGTGACGACGGTCTTCATGCTGCTCTTCGGCGTGAACTTCAGCATTTACTATCTCCTCATCATGAGGAGGCTTAAGGACGGACTGAAAGACGAGGAGCTGAGGCTTTACCTCGGGATTGTGACCCTGGCGATCGTCGTGATCTCCATCGACGTCTTCCGGCGGACCCCGGACACGGGATCCCTCGGGACGACCGTCCGGCACGCCGCGTTCCAGGTGGCCTCCATCGTCACGACGACCGGGTACTCC